>JAKRWB010000260.1 GCA_022353185.1 ANME-2 cluster archaeon
ACAGAGCGTTATTGTTTCCTCTGTGTTCTCTGTGCACTCTGTGGTTATTAACCGTTCCAGGAAATAATAAAAAGTCTCGGAATTATCCAAAGTTACGTCATAGAAAAATGTTATCTTACCTGATGATAATACTATAAATGGAGTGGTGAAAATAATGAAAAACTCATTGAATACTATATTTATTGGAAGTTACGTCCCAAGAAAATGTGGAATCGCTACATTTACGAATGATTTATATAACACTATTGTTGCGGAATCCAAATCGGGTGGTCATCGTGTTATTGCAATGAACAATATCCCGGAGGGTTATAACTATCCAGAAGAAGTAGCGTTTGAGATCCAGCGAAACCACCTTCCTGATTATCAACGTGCTGCTGATTTCATAAACAATTCCAATACAGACATTGTCAGTCTGCAGCATGAATTCGGACTTTTTGGGGGACTTGCCGGCGACTATCTCTATTCTCTTATGAGTCGCGTGACAAAACCCATTATCACTACCCTGCATACGATCATAAGGGAACCAAACCCTGATTATCGAAAATCTATGGAAGAACTGATCCGTTATTCCCATAGGCTGGTAGTAATGACTGAGATGAGCAGAGAAATATTGAAAGATGTCTATGGAGTTTCTGAAGAAAAGATAGAGCTGACCTATCATGGTGTACCGGATGTTCCTTTTATTGATGATAATCAATATAAGAAGCTACGCAACCTGGATGGGAGAATAGTCATCCTCACTTTTGGTTTATTAAATCCTGGCAAAGGTATTGAAGTTCTACTTGATGCCCTTGTGCCTGTTGTAGAAAAATATCCCCAGATTACCTATATCATATTGGGTGCAACCCATCCCGAAGTGATAAAATCGCAGGGAGAGAAATACCGGATTTCCCTTGAACGCAAAGTTCAGGATATGGGATTAGAGAATAACGTCATTTTTCACAATAGATATGTGACCCTTGATGAACTTTGTGACTATATTATATCCAGTGATATTTATGTTTCCCCTTATCTTAATAGAGAACAGATTGTCAGTGGGGCCTTAACATATGCCCTTGGTATGGGCAAGGCGATTATTTCAACCCCATACTGGCATGCCCAGGAAGTATTGTCAGACGGGCGAGGTTTATTGGTTGATTTTGGGGATGTAGAGGCCTTAAGTCAGGCATTACTATCTTTAATGAACGATCCTGATACATGCCAACTGATGCGTAAAAAGGCATATGAATTTGGCCGGCAGATGATCTGGAAAGAAGTCGGACGACATTATTTGAAAATTTTTGAAGATGTATTTGAGCTATGGGAAATGGATATGGCTAAGAAGAGACTGGAAAGTCCTACTATTTTCCATGTCACTTTACCTGAAATCAAACTAAACCACTTGTATTTACTTTCTGATGATGTAGGGATTTTTCAACATACAAAATTTGGAATTCCAGATCGCAATCATGGTTATTCTACAGATGATGTGGGTAGAGGGCTGGCTGTATTGACCAATGACCAGATACAAAATCAAGACATCCTTCCGTTAATGACTACTTATCTCAGTTTTTTATATCATGCCCAGACCGAGAATGGTCATTTTCATAATTTTATGAATTATGATCGGAGATTTATTGATGAACAGGGAAGTGAAGATACATTAGGTCGTGCAATATTTGGACTGGGCCATATAGTTCGTTGGGGGCCTACAGAGGGAATGCGAGCCCTGGCTCATAGCATGATTGAAAAATCCGAACCCATGTTAGAAAACCTCAATGCCCCCAGGGCAAAAGCATATACCATTTGCGGATTGTGTATAGCCCTGAAGCGATATGAAGAGAGGCAATATAATGATACTGCCCAAATTAAAAGCATATTGATCAAGTTATCTGATGAGTTGATAGCATTATATAATAAAAATCAGACTGAAGACTGGAATTGGTTTGAACCAATAGTGACGTATGGAAATGCAATAATGTGTGAAGCCTTGTTAAGTGCATTTCAAGTCATTCATGATCCGATATATAAAAAAGTTGGACTCATCACTCTGGATTTTCTCACTGATATCCAGCAGAATGGAAAATATTTTGACCTGGTGGGGAATGAAGGATGGCATACCAGTAACAAGGAGAAGGCAATGTTTGGTCAGCAACCCATCGAAGCAGGCTATCTTACCAATGCTTATGTCACCGCATATGAGATAACCGGTGATAAACTATACTTGCATCATGCTTACAATGCGTTTGAATGGTTCCTGGGCCGAAATCTTTTGGGACTACCTTTATATGATTTTCACACAGGTGCTGTGGCAGACGGTTTTGACTCCCACGGAATTAATGAAAATCAGGGTGCAGAATCTTTAATATGTTTCCTCCTGGCTTTACTTTCTTTGAACAGATATTAAAATGTGAGTATGGCATAACTACCGGAAATTTTCAAAAAGCATTCCAAATGTTAGGAAAGAAAAGAATCGGTAGATACTTTTAAGTAGTTAGAATCACCAATTGATTCTATTCTAGCCAATAAAATATAAATATAAGTATAAATAGACATATAAGTATAAATGCAAATATAGATATAAATATAAATATATATTTATATTCGAAGGTTTTGAAATGAGTGAAAAAAATCCTATTGTCATGATATCCAGTTATCCTCCCAGATTGTGTGGTATCGCAACATTCTGTGAAGAGGCCAGGGA
>JAKRWB010000261.1 GCA_022353185.1 ANME-2 cluster archaeon
CGACCCATCTACATTGAAGTAGGAAAGGAATTCAAGAACCTTGCATCTGCCCTGGGATTACCGGTGGGCAATGCCAGGGAGGTAAGCCAAACCTTCGGGATCATTGGAACAATTCTCAATGGACCTGAAATGAAGACTGAAACTACAGAAGAAGGCGACGACAGGACGGTAGGAAAGGTAATCCAGTGTCCTTTACTCAACAGGGCAGTGGAAATGGGGCTTGATCCAAAGATTGTGGCACTCACTGCATGCCAGGTCTACAGCAAATCGGCTGTTGAAAACCTTAATCCAGAGTTTACACAGCAGAGCAACAAAAGAATGTGCAGTGGCGACCCTTACTGTGAGATGGTCATTGAACGCAGGAAATAATTAGAATTCCAGAATGTGACAAAAAGGAGGTAATGAAATGACTGAAGATATCAAAGTGCGGATGAATTGGCTTAAAGCCATGTATATTTACACTATTTTTGGAGCAGGAGGATTCGGATTGGGAATGATTGTCTTTCCCGAAGTGATAAAAACTATGTTTGGATGGCCAGTTGCAGAACCAATAATCTTGGGAATTGTTGGTAGCGTTTATGTGGCGTTCGGGATTTTGTCCATATTCGGCCTTCGGTCTCCTCTCAAATTTGTGCCTGTTCTGTTGTTACAACTTTGCTACAAGTCGATATGGTTCATTGGTGTTATTCTTCCTCTTTTGATTTCCGCGCAGTTCCCAAGCTATGCCATAATTATTGCTATAATATTTGCAACTTATATCATCGGAGATATAATCGCAATACCATTTTCCTACGTTTTTGCGAAAGAACAATAAATTCAATTCAAATCTCTGGTTGTATATTAGGCTGGGAGGGGGTTCGTAAAGGGGCAGGCCACTAACTTAGGCAACCCAAGGGACGATATCCAATATTGGCAAATACTAAAGATCAACGCTGATTACTGCCACTTTGATTTGTATATATGCGCCTGGATTTAAATTGAAATCAGCGAACACAAACCAATGAGCATCCGTGCTGATGCCCCTTATTTCGAAAATTGTGTCTGCAACTCCATCCTACAGCTACGAGTTTTCCTTGATCGATGATACCTACCCTGGTGCAGAGTTTCTCTGCCAGATCCAGTATGTGGGTGCTGAGGAATACAGTGCCGTCCCCATTGACGAAATCAATTAGCCAGTCCTTCAATTTCCTCTGGATAAGTGGGTCAAGGTCCAGGTGGGAATTTTCAGGAATGGTTCGTCCATGAAGAGCATT
>JAKRWB010000262.1 GCA_022353185.1 ANME-2 cluster archaeon
TTGATTACTAAAGTTAAAAGCGGGAGGGATCTCAAAATAATGATTTTACCTGATATAAAAATTCGAGATTTAGAGAGAAATTTATCGGAAATAGAAAAACAAAAATCATTTAGATTTTTAGGTTATATTTTAATCCCTTTCATCATAGGTTTTTTTATTATTACTAAAGCAAATCGAAATATTCTGAAATATACAAAAAAAATTAATAAAAATATCTACATAATCATTAATGAATTAAAAAATTCTAACGAGACTATTAAAAATGAATTATCTAAAATAATTATTGCTGACAAATATCTTACATATTCAGTTAAAACAACTTTATCAGAAAAATTAAATAATCAATTAATAATTCTTCACAAAATTCAAAAGAAGATAATAATTTTAAAAAACAGTGAACTCAATAATTGTTTAGATTTATCAATTAAAAAAGTCACTAATTCAATTAATACCGTAGAAAATTATAATCAGGAATTTATTCTACGGAAAAAAACAGAATATGAATTTCTTTTTAAAAAATCAACTGTCAAATTAAATGACGAACAAAAAACGGCTATAATTACTGATGATAAACATAATCTTGTGGTAGCAGGAGCCGGTTCTGGAAAAACAGAAGTTCTAATAATTCGAATCGCTTATCTTATACTTAGAAAACAAAATAAAATATCTCCAAATAGAATTCTTGTATTGGCATTTCAAAATAAAGCTGCAAAAGAAATTCAAGAGAGATTAAATAAAAGATTCGGAATCGAGGTCAAAATAAAAACATTTCATTCTCTTGGTAATGAAATTCTTAGAGAATCTGCTTTAAACCCAAAAATGAAATTTAATGGAGATAATTTTGATTTTGAATATAGAAATTTCATAAAAAATCTTTTTAAAAATGGAGAAAAAGACCCCCAATTTCAAAAAAGACTCATTGATTATATGAAATATTTTGGTGATGATAAATATACCAAAAAAGAATCGGACTTTAAAACTAAAGAACGTTGGTATAATTACATGCGTGATTTGGATTATATTACTTTGAATGGCACTCGGGTGAAAAGTGAGGGTGAAAGGGAAATAATGAATTTTTTTCTAAGTCATAAAATAAATGGGAAAAAAATTAAAGTGCAGTATGAACAACCAGCCGAATGGATGGAATACTCAAATGAAAAAGGAGAAATTAAAAAGACATATCCAGATTTTTTCTTACCAGATTATAATATATATATCGAACATTGGGGAATTAATGAAAATGGGAAAGTGCCTCAATGGTTTGAAAAAGATACGATAACATATAAAAAAGGAATGAATTTGAAAATTGAAAAATTCAAGCAGCAAACAAAATATTCCCTGATTGAAACAACCTATGGAGAATTTAAACAAAAAATGTTTTTCGACAATCTTGAGAAAAAAATTGTTGAGGAGATCGAAAGCAAGAATGCAGAAAGTAAGGTTGTATTATCCCCTTTGGATTATTCAGAACTAGTTCAAATAGTCTGGAAAGATTGCAAAGAATCACTACGAGGAATTCATTCTGATATAGCAACTTTCATAGTAAAAGCCAAAACAAATGGATTTCAGCCTAACGATATTCAGGAAAGACTTGAAAAAGAAGGTTGGTCGAAAAAACAAATTGCATTTTCTAATATAGCGCTAATAATTTACAATGAATATGAAAATGAGCTAAGAAATAAAAATGAAATTGATTTTTCTGATATGATTAATCTAGCATTGATAGAATTAAAGAAGAATGAGCAATTGTTTGAAAATATTTATGATCATATATTGATTGATGAATATCAGGATATTAGCAAACAAAGATACCTTCTTATTAAAGCACTAATGAATAAGAATAAGAATTGTAAACTTTTTTGTGTGGGGGATGATTGGCAGAGTATAATGGGCTTTACTGGTTCTAATTTAGATATGTTTTTAAATTTTGAAAAATATTTTGATCATCCAGCAAGAACAGACTTATCAATGAATTACAGAAGTATAAAATCTATTGTGGATGCGGGAGCAGATTTAATTAAATTCAATGGTAATGCGCAGCTCAAGAAAAAAACAATGGCAAATAATAACGAAGAAAAGAAAATTATGGTTTATTCTTATTCACATGAAGATAAATGGATGTATCAAAAACAGACCGCAATTCATTGCGTAGATATGATAAAAGAATATCTTAGTAATGGTTATCGACCTCAAGATATAATGATTTTATGCAGAATCGTAAATAATCCCCGATTAATTAATCCACTTAAAGAGCATGCTAAAAACAGTAATATTCTAATTGGAATAAATTCCCGCAACCCTAATGCAATACCTTTAATGTCAGTTCATAAAAGTAAAGGTTTACAAGCAAAGGTCCTATTTCTCCTATGTGTGGATGAAGGTTTGTATGGTTTTCCTTGTAGACTTGAGGACTCCTTAATATTTGAACCTGCTATGGATACTAAATATAACAATAAAGAAGAGGAGGAACGAAGATTGTTTTATGTTGCTATCACTAGATCAAAAGAAGATGTATTAATATACACTCAAAAAAGTGCAAAAAGTTTGTTTTTGAACGAAATCGAAAAACATATAGATGTCGTTGATTTTGGTGTGGATTGAAATAGACTAGATAATATATCTAATTTCATCTTCGGCTCTTTTGCCACCCCTTTCGGTTCACTTATACCGGGTGCCCGTCCTGAACTGACTCCGCCTGCTCTTGTGGTGTGGGGGTGGCGGGCGCTTTTCGATTCTTCCTGCGGCTTTGGGTCCGAAGTGGGGGATGGATGCTTGGGTGGGTGGTTGCAGGTGGGGGGCTCGAAACTAAATTTCGGATTTCTATTTCGAAACTAATTTTTAATTGTGGATTGGGGAAGTTCTATTCAGTTGTTGTGCCGGTGGAGTGCCGTCATGGCTGTTAAAATATATAATTCATGTAATCGACAGCATCTAATCTGTGTTAATCCTGTAAATCTGCGTCTAAAAAATAATGAAACCCAGCGCACAAAAATCCCGATAAATAATTAAACATACCAGAGAATTAACTCCTAATGAGTGACACGCTGACACTGGATATGCAATCTCCAACAAACTGCCTGTGTGACTTCACATACAATTTCTACTGGCAGCATGAGGGAGCTGAACTCGACCCCGACGCTCCTATTGACAACCAACAAGACAGTGAATATACCCACCGTGACCTGGTGGAACACCTGCGCTCGGGCGGTGATGTACACATCAAAGGCACCGCAGGCAGCAGGCTCGCCTCAAGCCTGGGCGTTGACCTGAAATATTTCGGGGGCAGCGGACAAACGCTGTATGTGGGCAACATATTCGTGGATGGGGATGCAGGTACCCGTATGGGTATCAGCATGGTCTCGGGCAGGATATATGTGTCAGGCAGCGTGGCGCAGCCTATGGGGAATGTGGTCGAGGTGGTGTCTGGCCGGGATGGTTATCATTGTTTCAGGTCCATCACAGATATCCTGCATCGCGGGATGGGGGAGGATGAGTTTACTGACAGCAGGAATTCCTTCCAGGATGGCGACGTGCCGTGCCTGGTGCTGGCAGATAGCGTGCTCAGGGATACGGTGGGTGCCCGGTGTGAGCGGGATGCCAGGGTGATGGTGGAGGGTGACGTTAGCCTGAGCACTGGCATCCTGATGCGAAAGGGCACAATTTATGTGGATGGGAATGCGGGCATGAACACAGGCACGCTACTGGCTGGCGGCACTGTGGTGGTGCGGGGAGATGTGGGTGAGTTTGCGGCCGCAGATATGCGGGCGGGCAACCTGATCATCGCGGGCAAGTCCCGGGGCTACATGTGCGCCAATATGCGGGGCGGGGCTGTGTTCGCGAAGCGGGAGGTGAAGGTGATACCGCCAGCTGCGCAGTGCCAGCCATCGGATAGTGATCTGAAACTGCTGGTGGATGTACTGGAAACTAACCGGATGGATGCCATGAGTTACAGGAAATATGGGATTCCTGAAACTTGTTAACAAATTATTGTCCTTTTAATCCACTGATGTCCTATTTATTGCACTATTGAGATAGTTATCTTCCATTACTGGAAAATGATATATACGTATTCCATAAACAACCTAATTAATGCAATCCACTATCCAGCCTTCAATACTACACGCTGAGAGTGAAACACCCAAATTCACGATTGAATGTGTCCGGTGCCATAGCCTGTATCAGACCGATGAACTGGTTTGCAAAAATGATAACGGTCTGCTCAGGACCAGCTATACTTCACGTCACCTGCACATGCATGACCTTCCAGGCATAGGTAAGTTCCTTGACTGGCTGCCTGTTACCGCCCAAATAAATACACCAGCGAGTCCCGTGACCTACAAAAGCACGGGGCTGGCCAGGGAACTGGGGCTGACAAACCTGTACATAGGGTTTAATGGCTACTGGCCCGAGCAAGGCGCACATATACAGACGTGCAGTTTTAAAGAACTGGAAGCTTATCCCACCCTGCAATTGATGCAGGAATCAGGCAACAATAAAATTGTACTGGCTTCCGCCGGAAACACAGGCCGGGCCTTTGCCCATGCAGCCGTGGGTACAGATATCGACGTATATATTGTGGTGCCTGAATCCGGTATGTCCAAGATGTGGCTGCCTGAAGAGCCAACTGACAATATCCATCTTATCAGCATGGCAGATACATGCGATTATGCTGATGCCATCCAGATGGCAGGGAAGATTGCAAACTTGCCAGGGATGAGATCAGAAGGCGGTGTCCGCAACGTGGCGCGCCGGGACGGCATGGGTACCGTAATGCTGGATGCCGCCGTGACCATGGGCCGCATGCCTGACCACTATTTCCAGGCCATCGGCAGCGGTACAGGCGGCATTGCCGCCTGGGAAGCGTCATTAAGGCTCAGGGCCGATGGCCGGTACGGCGAAACATTACCCAGGTTACACCTGATACAGAATCTGCCCTTCGCACCAATATTAAATGCATGGCAGCATAGCCGGAGGGATATCGTGGAAGAAATAGATATGCCTGACCCTAAAAAACTTATTGACCGGATGTATGCCGACGTGCTGTCTAACAGGCATCCCCCCTATTCAATGCCCGGCGGTGTTTATGACGCTCTTACCGATACTAATGGTGCGATGTACGGTATATCCACCCAAGAAGCCCGACAGGCTAAAACACTGTTCGAACGGTCTGAAGGCATCGATATTGTAGCACCAGCCGCCGTGGGTGTGGCCGGACTGGTACAAGCCGTGCAAGAAGATGCCCTGAACAAAGATGATTTCATACTCCTCAATATAACAGGCGGTGGGGTTGAAAGGTTGAAAGAAGATTTTACCCTGCACCATTTACAGCCAGAGTTCAAATTAGATTCACAGGATATAGACATTGAACTTATAGTACGCTGACCGGGTCAGCCGGTGGATATAATGAACGATATATCTCCAGAAGAACAGGTTGTTGAAATATTAAAAACACATAGGATAGACCTGGCTGCAACTTTACCATGTGACAGGATGAAATGTCTGTTGCCGCTTATTGAAACTAACTTCAGGACCGTGCAGTTGACCAGGGAGGAGAACGGGGTGGGCATCTGCGCTGGTCATTACCTTGGCGGCGGACGGCCCGTCATGGTCATCCAGAGCACGGGCCTGGGCAATATGTTCAATGCCTTGCTCTCACTCAATGCCACCTATGGCATACCGCTACCCATTATCGCAAGCTGGCGTGGGGTGTACAAAGAAGTCATCTCAGCACAGGTGCCGCTGGGGGTTGGGTTGCCGGGTATGCTTGAAGCTGCCAACATTAAATATACCATCATTGATACACCTTCCCAGCTGGGGTTGCTTGATGCCGTTATCAATGATGCATTTGAGAACCAGCGCCCACATGTGGCTTTGATACAACCATCAGTGTGGGAGATGTCCTGCTGTGCCCTTCCACCTCCTCCTAAAACGATAGTATCCAGAACCTGCCAGCTGGAACTGAACACCCATACACATGCACCCACCATATCAAGATATCAGGCCATTCAGTCCCTTGCATCTGTGTTGGATGATGAGATCGTGGTCTCAAATATAGGGGTGCCCAGCAAGGAACTGTACCATATCATGGACCGTGACCTGAACTTCTACATGCTGGGGTCCATGGGACTGGCATCTGCTATCGGGCTTGGTCTGGCAATGGTACAGCACAGGCATGTAGTGGTTATAGACGGAGATGGCAGTCTGCTCATGAACCCGAATGCATTGACCCAGATTGCTGTGCAGTCACCACCCAACCTGACCATACTGGCTGTAAACAACGGGGCATATGGCTCCACTGGCAACCAGGAGACTGCTGCCTGTACAAGCACTGACCTGGAACTGATGGCCAGGGGTCACGGGCTGCAGTACAGTGCCAAAGCGCACACCGGGGATGAACTGGTATCTGCATTCCAGCGGTTGAAGGAGGCGCCTGGGCCGGCATTGATAGATATGGTTGTCAGGCCGGTGAATGAAGCGGTGGGGGATATTCCGCTGACTTCAGTGGAAATCAAAGATCGGTTTATAGAAGCAGTGTTAAGCTAAAGCCATTAACATTATATTTACTCGATTATATTCGACTTATCAGCACTAAAAAAGTCTAATATAATCGACTTTTGGTTTTGCATATGAAATAGTCACGTTTAAGTCTATTTTGTCTAATGTATCCCACTATCAAAGATAAGAGACAAATAATAATGACCCCTGAAGAATCCTACGACATAATCGTTATCGGTGCCGGACCCGCTGGTTCAACGGCAGCCTTGTATGCGGCCGATCTCGGTGCCAGTGTACTGCTCATTGACAAGAAAAAAGACATCGGCACCCCAATCCAGTGTGGCGGTTTCCTGCCCTGTTATGAGGAACTCGAAGAACTGCTGCCCGGTGCCCAACTTCCATCCACGCTTGAGGACATCCCATCCAGTTGTATATATACGTCTACCCGTATCCACCGTTTCATTGCTCCCAACCTTGACCCCAAGGAGTTCGAAGTGCCGGCAAATGTACTGGACCGGAGCCGGTTCGATAAACACCTGGCTCGAAAAGCAGCCGGGGCCGGGGCAGAGTTGATGATAGGAACCCGTGCCGATTCCATTGAAGGGGACGTGGTATCAGTTAGGGGGGTACATGGTGAATTTAACATTAAAGCAAAGGTCATTATCGGTGCGGACGGCCCCACTTCAATGGCTGCAAAAACGGCAGGTCTAATTGACCGTAGCGACGATATGGGCAAGGCAGTGGCGCTGGAATACGAACTTGCCGGAGTTGACATTGACCGGGAAGCAGTCGAGATGTTCTTTGGACGGGATTATGCCCCCGGCGGCTATGCCTGGATAATCAGCCAGGGCGGTGATACTGCCAATATCGGCGTGGGGATACGACAGCCGTTGTGCGAAAAAGGTGTATCTACCCAGGATTACCTGCACAGGTTCATGTACGAACATCCCAGGGCTGCGCCGATGTTCAAGGGTGCCAGGATAACTGCCATCATCAGCGGTATCGTGCCAGTGGGAGGTGCTCCGCCCGAAACCGTGAAAGGCAACATAGTGATCTGCGGGGATGCGGCAGGTCAACTGATAGCCACCAATGGCGGCGGGATACCTACAGCCATGGTCGGGGGCAAGGTGGCAGGTGAAACCGCTGCCGAGGTAGTATCGGGTAAATGTAAGTTATCAGAATATGAGAATAGGTGGAGAGCGCAGATTGGCCTCGAGATCAAGACCTCGGTGTATGTCAAGAAACTGATGGACGGGTTGATGAGGTCTGACCCCATGATGAGCACAGCCATGAAGATGATAAACCCGGAGCAGATGAAAGCTCTCCAGCGGGGACGGCTACCCGATCCGGTGAAAAAGATGTTAAAAAGCCTCAACGCTGGGTTGGGGTGAATAACCTTAAGGGTTTACAGGTTATTAATAATTGTAGATTACAGGAGTTACCGAGTGAGATATAGATGAACAAACAGGACCCTGGGACTATCACATACCCTGCACATGGAAATCTGTACCTGAACATTACCAATAGATGTACCTGCAACTGTATCTTCTGTATCAAAAATTATAGCGAAGGCGTTTACGGTTACAACCTGATGCTGACAAGGGAACCTGATGTCAGTGAAATAATAGAGGCGCTGAACAACTATGACCTGTCCGAATTCAACGAAGTGGTGTTCACCGGCTTGGGTGAGCCGTTAACCAGGCTGGATGCTGTGCTGGAAATCACACAATGGCTCAAAGCCAGGGGTGT
>JAKRWB010000263.1 GCA_022353185.1 ANME-2 cluster archaeon
TAAACATTTGATAGAATTTAAACTATAAAATATTTAAACTGTGATTTATTGCTCTAATTTAAATCGGTAATAAAATTGAAATGCCCTAAAGTCGTGTATTATATTAATACAATCACACCATTATAGCATAAGTTCTTTTGCAATGTAGAATTTAACGAACTGCCAGAAACATCATTAAAATCTATTGGGTAACAAATATGAAATGGACTGGTTTTGAAATATTTCAAAATGACGATTTTGTCAATATCTACACTAAATATAGGAATCTGGATAAAATAAAAATCCAGGGAAATACCGCATTTTTGTTCAAAAACCCACTACTCTCCACCAACATGAATAAAAACATAAATTTATTCAAGAGATTATGCCATCCCTATCTTAAAATGAGGGTATATCTTCAAGAATGTGATGATATAGACGATTTTTTGAACGAATGCATTAAATACTGCAAAACCAGTAAAATACCTATTCTTGAAGTGATTACAAGCCGCACAGATGCAGGTTTAACCAGGTATACTTCAAAATCTGTAGGAACTTTTATTATCGATCTTAAACAGGACATGGAATCCATCTGGAAAAGTTTCAAACAGCAAAACCGAACCCAGATAAGATTTGCACAAAAAAAAGGAGTCTCAATAAGACAGGCAAATATGGATGATCTAAAAGAATGGTGGGGTATCTACCTTGAAACTGCCAGCCGCGGCAAGTTCGTAAAACAGCGATACGAAATGGTTGAAGAATTGTTCAAGAATACTGAAATATCCCGTTTGTTTGTTGCTGCAATCGATGACAAAATCGCAGCCGGTATTTTCATATTGACCCACCACACCCCGCTATACTGGATAGGAGGTTCACTCCCCGAATACTGGAACCTCCGGCCAAACAACCTTATCCACTGGGAAATCATCAAATGGGCACACTCGTGCGGATATGCATTTTACGACATGGGCGGTGCGGTTGTCAACGAGGAACACGGGCCAACCCGGTTTAAAGAGCAGTTTGGCGGGAGGTATATTGAGAACTATAGGTATCGGATCGATGTGAATCTATGGGCGGCGCAGGTGGTGGATATGATGGTCAAGGTTAGGTATGGGGTGAGGAAGGGGCATTGA
>JAKRWB010000264.1 GCA_022353185.1 ANME-2 cluster archaeon
AAATTAAACGCTTCGTCCAGGGCCACACCAATAACAGGATTATTCCCTTTTGGGCCGGGTACGAATATGTCAGGTTCAGGCAGCTTCATGGGCGGCGCACTTTTAGCCATTTCAAGCACTGTATCAATTTCAATACCTTCCCTGATAATATCTGCAATCCCTTTGATGCGCTGGTCAAAATCATCCAGCTTGCGCCGTCCCTCCATTGCAGGGATAAGGCCAAGATGGCGCATGCTGATATTCATGGAATCGTTGCGGTGTATCTCACCTATGACCGGAGTGCCTGTATATGTCTCAATGGCTTCCCTGGCCTTGCGGGCATGTCTCACACCACCGATATTGTTCAGTATAACACCTGTTATGTTCACCTCAGGGTCAAAAGACTTGTAACCCATAACTACGGCAGCCGCACTGCGTGTTATACTGCGGGCATCAATTACCAGAACCACAGAACAGTCCAGCATCTTGGCAATCTGGGCTGTGCTACCTGTCTCGCTAAGACCTTCCAGACCCTCGAATAGTCCTCTGACTCCTTCGATGATCGCAATATCAGCACCTCCATCGTAGCTGATACCGTGATGGAATACTTCAAGTACAGCATTGCGGTCCATCAGGTGACCGTCTATATTGCGGCTGGGACGGCCAGTGACCTCGGTGTGGTAACTGGGGTCAATATAATCCAGTCCTACCTTGAAAGGTTGGACACGTACCCCCCTTCGGCTTAACACTGACATCAGGCCTGTGGAGATGGTGGTCTTACCGCTGGATGAGCGGTCTCCTGCAATGAGTATTCTGGGTATGTCCACCAGTTCACCGGCTTGTTCGCTTTCGTTCATATGGTGGAAGAAGTTGCCCTGAAACTATATATTTATATTTGTTACCGTTATGTGTAGAGCATGAGACTGGCAGCATTAACCTCTGGCGGAAAGGACTCTATCTTTGCAATCCATCTTGCCCAACTTGACGGACATGAGGTGACACATCTGGTGACCATCAAACCTGACCGGGACGATTCCTACATGTTCCATTCTATTAACATCCACATTGTGGATATGATATCCAGGGCATGCAGCATCCCACTTGTGGTTGAAAGCAGCAGTGGAGAGAAAGAAGAGGAACTTGCAGACCTTGAACGTGCACTGGGTGCCCTGGATGTGGATGGTGTAGTTGTGGGTGCCATCGAGTCAGTATACCAGGGCAGCAGGGTACACCGGATTTGCGATGACCTGGGGCTTGAGGTTGTAGAGCCCTTGTGGCATCGGGACCCCGAACAATTGCTCAAAGACATGGTCCGTGTCATGGATATCAGGATTGTCCAGGTAGCTGCCATGGGACTGGATGAAAAATGGCTGGGTAGGGTTATTGACAGTGCTGCAATAGATGAACTGCTTGAAGTCAGCCACCGCTATCGAATACATGTGTGTGGTGAAGGGGGGGAATACGAGACTCTTGTGCTGGACGCACCCTTTTTCACATCAAGGATAGA
>JAKRWB010000265.1 GCA_022353185.1 ANME-2 cluster archaeon
TATTCTTTCATCGTTTAACATTAATGAGTTAATATGTTTTTATAGTATATAAAATGCTCTGATTTATACTGGTGTTAAATTCAATTTATCCGAAAGTCATGTATTATTACTTCACCAAAGCTTTAGGTATCATACTTACCCCGGTAATAACTTTTCCTGTGCAATCCCCATTATTGTTTAAAAATAGATATCTCTAATCACTGTCAATTAGAATTAAAATTGGTGAAAAATATTTGACTATCCCGGTCTTAAGCGGTGTAGTCAAGATGAAACAAAGTGGTAGAAAATATCAACAGATTATCTGATAATGTTCAGCTTGCTCAAATCTTCTTTTGTAATTAAGTAATAAGCATCGTATTTTTCATCGAAATCCATTATCTTCTGGTTAATAACTCCCCGGCTGTGAGCATAAGCGGCACCATGACCGGATTGTTGTAGTACGTATTCCTTGTCACCGACTTTTATAACAGTGAAAATATCTTCTCCGCCTTCAACTCCTATATGGAGCATATCCCCAGATTCCATGTCCTTTACAATATTGGGTCTATTCTTGGTCTTAACGCCGTATTCAGCACTCATTTGATTACCTTCAGTTATTAATTGGAATTATGCCATTGAAAAAGAACGCACCACTTGCTTCAGTGCATCCGTAGATGGCGGCACTCCAACAAACGCTACTTATCATTTATATCTTTTTCTTGTACATTATATAATAACCCCTTTAGGATATATCGTTATGCGATGATATTATTATAAGCCGAAACATTAAAAACATTAAGCCACTTAAGGATTGTAAAGTTTCGGGACTATTACACTGGCAAACCATGACCGAAAAACCATGGCGTCAAGATAGGCTTGGATTTCACAAATCAATATCAACAAACTGCGACCACACCTGTTTCCACCCCTAAAATCGACTGAAGAGTAGCGATTAATTCACTTGATTGATTTGCTGACTCCAAAACTTCAATAAAATCTTCTAGAACACACATTCGCTTCGTATCAGCAATTGGTATAGCTGGCCCCCTTCTAATCTTCCGATATTCTTTCCTAAGCATAGGAAGATCTTTCACAAACAAACTCAAAGCATGTCCAAGATCCCCACAATCCCCTATAATTTCTTTATCGTAAGTCTCATTCCATAAGTTCGATAAAATTGCCAACAAATCCCCAAACTGCTCCATCTCACGATTCGTTTCCGCCCTACCAGTCCGCTCGCGTATAGCCTTTCTTGCTCTTCGATGGCTACTCTCCAATCCATTATTATGGCGTTTGAATGGAATTATTTTTCCATCAACTATCGGATACGGGACAAACAGCTCTTTGTGATGCCTTTCAAAAGAATCACTAATAACAGAAACAATATTTTGATATTGCTCCCCTAGTTTGCGGCTTTCAAAACGCATATTAACAAATTCACCCCTCATCTTTATCAATATCTCATCAATGTCAACATCAACCGGCAAAGAATCTTTCAAATTGATTTTGCGGGTAACTCTTAGATTGTCACGCAACTCATCCATCCATTGTAAAATTTTTTCCAAAATACAATAATAATGAACCACTGTAGAATCCTCTAAAATAGACTTTAACAAGGCACATAATTCCATCAACGGCTTGTAAATAAAATTATTTGAGGCATTACAGAAAATTAATCTCTTCGCAAGGTCATAAACCTCCTTAATCCTGCCATATTGGACGAAATACGATATTGGACGGCTCATCCATTTGATACCTCTTTCTATCGGATAAAGCAAATAATCAACTGCTATGTGCACCCAAATGCCTTGGAGATTTTTAATCTCATCCTCTTCAGTTTCGCTATTTCGAAGTGCTTTTAACTTGGATGTAAGTTTGTGTTTAACAATACAACTTTTCAAATCTTTGTGATATTCAGTTATCAAGTCGCTCTCAAGATTTCTGATGAAATGCACCTG
>JAKRWB010000266.1 GCA_022353185.1 ANME-2 cluster archaeon
GCTGGAAGGTTCCTTAGTGATTCGGACCGCAGCAGTGTGGTGCTGGGATATGATATTGCTAATAAAATGTTTGATATGAAGATCAACCCAGGGTCCCATATTACACTTACGAACAGCCTGACCAATACCAGTATTGATTACAAGGTTGTGGGTGTCCTTGAGGATGTGGAACAGATGTCTTTACTTGGAGGAAGTAGCAATTCACAGATATTCATAACCCATCCGAGCATGAAGAATTTACTTGACATTCAAGAGTATTCATTTTCATCGATCAATGTCTGGGTTGAAGACCCTGATACGATTGCTGAAACTATTGAACGGATGGATAAAAGTCTCCAGAGGACACACAGGAATGAAAAATATACTATCTTTGACCAGAGCGGGTTTCTGGAAAGTCTAACAGAACTGCTCACTCAAATAAAATATGGACTGGGCGGCATAGGTGCTGTTGCTCTTGCAGTGGGGGGCATAGGTATTATTAATGTGATGATGCTTACTGTTACTGAACGTATAAAGGAGATTGGCATTATGAAAGCAGTGGGAGCCAATAAAGGTGATATCAGGACGCTGTTCCTGATAGAATCCGGCATACTGGGGCTTGTCAGCGGTCTTATCGGGGTTTCATTGGGAGGTGGGCTGGCATATCTTATTTCGGTACTGGGGAACTTCCCCAGTACTGTGACCATGACGTCTATTTTAATTGGACTGGGCTTTGGAGTGATAACTTCTGTAGTGGCAGGTGTGTATCCTGCTTCCAGGGCGGCACGGCTGGATCCGGTGGAGGCGCTGAGGGCTGAATGATGGAATATGATTGTAATAAATTATGAGTTTAGGAGGAAAATGAATGAACCTGACAGGTAGAATTACCGGGATGATAATGAATCCCGGAGAAACGATTAAGGATATTTCAGAACATCCTTACATAGAAGAAGCTGTTCTTATTGTGGGAATTACTGCGATATTCACGGCAATTTCTGCATACCTAATGCAAAGTAAGATTATCTATGATTTTTCTGATATCGATACCACTGGTCTGGAAGCAATTCAATTAATAACCACAGTGATGCCCATTGTAATGGCATTGATTGGCGTATTGATTCTGTGGGTAATTGCGGCTGGCATTGTCCATCTGGTCTCGGTGGCACTTGGTGGAGAAGGCCAGTTTACCCAGATGCTGGTGGTTTATGGTTATGCTTATATCCCAATTATGATAAGTGTAATTATCGGAATGGTTTTGATGAACTTTATTGAGCCGATTACTATAACCATTTCATCAACAGGCGCCCCGGACAGTTCTATGGGTCAACTGACATCTAATCCATTATACCAAATGTCCATTGCTTCTAGTTATCTTTTGAAATTGTGGACAATCGGCCTGGTGTTCATGGGAGTTAAGCAAATTCATGGTCTGGATACGAACAAGGCTTTGATTGCTGTGGCTTTGCCGTTGTTGTCCCTGGTTTTCGGGATTGTAATGGGAATGTATTCCAGTTCGTTAATGGGCTAATATAAGTATACTTTGTTGAAGGCGGTGACGAGTATTCCCCCCTTCAACTTTGGAATAGAATGGTTATTGCTATTCAGCCCACTTGCATAGGAAGCCTAAGAGTGTATTATTAAGATTAATGGAAATAAGAACCATAAGGTGAATTATGCTCCGTTCTCGCTATCGCTATCGACGAATCACATTTTTCTTTGCTCGGGTCTTCATCGGGCTCATTTTTTGGGAACTTGTTCTTCCATTTTTAAGGTTTCGAAATCTAACTACCCGAACGAGAAAAGATCGGCTCAGAAAAATCGCCGTACAATTCAGGTCTCTAGCTACTGATATGGGTGGTGTGATGATCAAGGTAGGGCAATTTCTTTCCTCCCGCGTCGATGTATTACCAGAAGAGATCACAAAAGAACTGGCTGATCTTCAAGACGAAGTCACCCCGGAAAACTTCGAGGATATCCGCCAAATAGCTGAAACAGAATTGGGCGCTTCTCTGAGTGAATGCTTTCTTGAATTTGATCCCGAACCCCTGGCTGCTGCTTCGCTGGGACAAGTTCACCGGGCAAAACTTCACAAACCTGTCAATGGATTCGATCAAGTGGCTGTCAAAGTACAGCGGCCCAATATTGAAACCATAATTCAAACCGATTTGGCCGCGCTTGAGACAGTTGGCCGATGGATCCGGCATTTCAGACCGATTTCAAAACGCGTTAATGTCCCGGCCTTATTGAAAGAATTTTCTGATATCACTTTCGAAGAAATCGATTATCTTGCAGAGGGGGAAAACGCTGAGACTTTCGCAGCGAATTTCAAAGACCGACCAGGGATTAAAGTGCCCAAGGTGGTGTGGGCTCACACCACAAAGCGGGTTCTAACTCTTGAAAACGTACTGGCCATTAAAATCACGGATTATGAATCCATCACGGCGGCAGGAATCAGTAGAACTGAAGTTGCCCAACGTTTATTTGAAACCTACCTGCAGCAAATATTTGAAGATGGTTTTTTTCATGCGGATCCGCACCC
>JAKRWB010000267.1 GCA_022353185.1 ANME-2 cluster archaeon
CATTTTAGGGGTAGAAGCAAGTGTGGAAGCCATTTATCGATGCTTATTTATAAAATCCAAGCGAATCATGACGCTATGGGCCCCCTGCATCCCCAACTGCAAAACCTTTAAACATATGGGAGAACATTATTCAACAGAACATGGAAAAAAAAGAATTCGACGAAAAGGCCCAGATGATGACTCTGGAAGCCCTTATTGCATCATTGTTAATCATTGCAGCGGTGCTGTTCGTTGTATCACAGGTACCACCCCAGGCACAGCATGGTGGAAGTTTTTCTAATGTACAATTAAATCATTATGGCGATGATTTATTGAATGTACTGAAAAAAAGTTCCTCACCGGCTGCGGATTATGACAATCTAATACAGTATTACATAGGTGAAAATAATTATAGTGAATTAAATGTCCTTATGGAGAATAGTCTACCTGATAATGTAGGATACAGTGTTTCACTGGTATCTGGTGATGATAAGGAATTACTTTTTTCTAATGGTTATCCAGTGGGTGAACAGGTCGTTGTGAGCGAGATAGTTGTTTCCAAGAATGTAGGTCTTGGTGGGATAGCAGGGGCACCAGCTGAAATAAGGAAGGTTGAGAAGACATTTCCTGCAGGTTCATTGATAATTCCCATGGATGATAACTATCAATGTGACAATAATATAAGTGATAATTATATTCCTTTATTGAGAGGAATGGGACTGATTTATAATATAGCAAACGGGACATACAGTGACGGCAAGCCCATTTCAGTATGGCAACTCCTCGAGGATCCACGGGGTGAAGATTATACTTATTTTGACGGCGACGTTTACGTTAATACAAGTAATAATCCGAGAGATATTTCAAATGGATCTAATGAAAGTAAATTCTATGCTGGCGGACCGTATATTATTGATGCAAATGATTTAACGCCTGAGATTAAAGGTAGGATTCTAAATGCTTCAGAAGACAGTCCTGTAGGTGTAGCTTATCATATTAATATACACCAAACCCTTGAGACTTTTTACCATTATCCTGTTGCAGAGATGAGGAAGGCGCCGAGAATTGCAGCATACCCTCCTGAAGGGGATCATGACAGCATTTTTAACGACACAATAAAAAAATATTATGAACATTCCGGTGTGCCCTACAGTGTGATAGATGACACCATGATCCAGAACAGAGTACTTGACGATATTGATATCATTACTATACCGCATGCAAATATATTGGAGATCAAAAATGAAACAGCGCAGATACTAATTGATTGGGTATCAGAAGGCGGTGTGATCCATGCCGGATGTGAAGCCATATCAACATTAGATCAGAAAGTTGAACTGATTGATCAAGATAAGCATCCGTGGTACGGTTTTATAGGGATCGATGCCAGCAATCAGATCGAAGGTGTGATGGTATTTGTAGGTAATTCCTCACTACCCGGTGAAGATAATACAGGCAGCTTCGGTGAATCTGCAGACCCGGGCGCTGTGTTTCATATTCTCGCACAATCGGGAAGCATTAGCGGCACGCTTCCATTCGTAAACGGGTCAGTGCATTCATTCATATTGAGAAATAGTTCGAATCCTGACCTGATGATACTGGCAGGCGTAAATGAAACTTCTAAGGAATGCTGTAAACCATCGGTCAGTGGTGAGGAAATAATTTATGTATGTGCCCCGTTCGATCAAGGCTTTGTGATATACCTTGCCGGACATGATCAGTCTATAAGCTGTACTGATGGCGGATGCTGCTGCGGCAAAGGCGAAGAATGTACTCCGACCCCCCACCGGGAGCGGCTGATGTTCCACACGTTCTTCTACCCGGGCTTTGGAAAGGTTTACGATTATGGCGTGGTCGAACTCCAGATTACAATGTGGTATAAATGAGCACACAAAACCCCTTATCCAGAGATTCCAGTGGCCAGATGTTATTGCTAATTGGATTTGTCATCGCACTGGTTATCATTGGTATGGGCTCAATGGTTTATTCCCTTGCAAATTCAAATCCGTATACCACCCAGAAACATTCTTCAATGGATGCATATTACAGTTTCATCGATATCAGGGAGGAGTATGGTATGATACTTAAATTAGGGTCTGCCAGCGGTGCATATTCACCATT
>JAKRWB010000017.1 GCA_022353185.1 ANME-2 cluster archaeon
GTTAGAATCATGGCTATCAGGTCCTGCGTCACCGATCAAAAAAATTGGTTTAATTGTGGTTGATGACAGATAATCTTTAACTGTGCTTATAAATATAGTATTATCATTCTTGTTTGCACTTACCGCATCCCAATAAACCGGTAACATCCACCAGTCATCAACAATACATGTATCAGTATATCCATTACCTACAAGGACACTATATTGACCTGTTTTTTTCACATAATGTCCAGAATCAGGATCATAAGACATTCCAGTTTCTTTATTCTTCATGCCGTTGCTATTGCATTCAAAGAATCTTCGATCCCATATTGAAATTTTACCACCAATAAGTTTTAAGTCCCTGCATTCTTGTATCAGAATCTCCCCATACTGTTCCAAACTTGAACCGATTGCCATTAGATTCCTCTGATAAGAACGAACTGTGAGTTGCTCCTGAGATTGTATGCCCAATTCAATTCTCAATTTTGGGTTCTGGTTAAACTCTGTTACAAACGAGTCAATGTGCACATATCCCAGTTTGCATCTTGCGATTTCTAACTTGATGATATTATTGAAATTCAGGGTGTCTGTCTGGGGATTGTATCCCTCAATGACTTGTATATTTGTGAAATAATCATCAAGTGAGGGATTTAATGCAAACATATTACCTAGGTATCCGTTGAAATTTGTATAGTTGTTGAAGGCAACTATTTGATCAGTGGGCAATATGCCTTTCATATAATCATTACTCTGTACCTTCATAGGCTTGATCTTATAAGGTATTCGAACTATTCTTTTTATAAAAGATAATGCACCATCTAAAAAATCCGTAAGTATTGTTTGAAAAATCGATATTGGGTGAGTTCTGTTCTTTTTAACTTTGAGATTTTCTGTGAAAAGAAATATGTATTTGGTTCCACATGCTGAGGTTACTTCATAGCCGTAGTCGCTTGTTATTGTTTTTTGGGTTAGGATGTTATCTATTGGAATTGTGAAAAAATCAAGAAGAGAGGACTGATTGATAGAAATTATGCGAATTTTAGTCGTTTCTTTTTTTAATTTCAACCTTGTTTTAAAAAGTTTTTCATATTGTTTTCGTCCAGATTTACTTTTTAAACTGATTGTTATTTTACTTACAGTTCCTGAAATGTCGCTTAATTGAGCCAATATGTATTTATATCCCTTACACACCATAGTAATCATGGATTGTGCCTCCATTAGAGTTGTTTATATCATTAATGCCGATTATATACTCTAATTGGCATAATCCTATATATTTCTTTATAAATTGTCCATATAAGGTGAGGGGAGCAAATTTATAGTAAAATAGCAACTGTCTACAGAGGTTATTCAAAAAGGAGGCATTTCAGCTAAAATGCCAGAGCCTCAATTAATATAAAATCAATCAATTTAATATATAAGTCTTCTTAATAATCTTAAGAATGATGCTTATCATCACCACCACCA
>JAKRWB010000268.1 GCA_022353185.1 ANME-2 cluster archaeon
TAAAGATTATCTGTCATCAACCACAATTAAACCAATTTTTTTGATCGGTGACGCAGGACCTGATAGCCATGATTCTAACAAAGTTGTGCTTGATTATGGAGTAATTCCTATAATCGCAGCAAGGGCAAGTAGTGTAGGATATATTCTAAAAACCGATTCGGGAAACCATTTTAGGGGAGAATATATTCCAAGGAAATATCACCGACTGCTGGGGAAACTTTACAATCTGAGAACCATTGTTGAGCGAAAGAACTCAAATGAAGTGGTTGGATATCATCGTTCTAAAATGGCAAATGGAGGGATTGTATTGGCCAGGATTTTTGTTTCGGTTCCAAACATTACGGCTTTACTTACGGCATTGACGGCTTTTAAAGTGGGAAGACACGACTTGATCAGGGCACCAAGTGCTTTCAGAAGTTTGTTAATCTAGGGGCTTAGAGGCAAATTTTAAGGACAAGAAGAGGTCATAGGGGTTATTTAGTATCTTACAAGATATTTTCGTGTTTTTTTGGCACGAAAATTTTCATCGATTCTATAAAGCATTAGTTGAAGCGAGTTCTGAGCGATGAAATTTAGTAGTGATATTTTCGAAACTCTTTTCTATGTGAATAGCGTATTTCCAAGCACTACCGATGGGTAGAACATTGCCTTATTACAAACGTTTCACTGATCAAAAGCAGAATATCTCACCGTCAAACAACAAATTATCGGTTATCAACGTGACCACGTTGAATTACCGTAGGGTTTATTGAAATAAGCAATTTCAATTCGGAAATTATAAAATGGAGACCATTCCTGTTTGGTTTCGGCTTGTCCGAGTTAGGATTCTGCAAGGGAATAGTAGGTGTAGGTTTTGCCGTTCTTTTTCCGTGACTGTGAGTGTAAATGCATGGTCTGCACCTCATATATAGTATGAAACGCAATCTATAAAAGGCTTGTGATTAAAAGTCTGTCGCACACTAAAAAAGTTATAAAAGTATTTTTTGAGGAGAAATGCAGGAGGAGTAGCAATTGGAGGTAGTTATTTATAGAGGG
>JAKRWB010000269.1 GCA_022353185.1 ANME-2 cluster archaeon
GAGTTAGTAAGAGTTTTTGTATGCCTTCTCTTTCAGAATTGATTGAAGCGAAAAAAATTGAAGATATCAATATCGATGCGGGTTAAAGGAAGATAATTATATTAATCTTGGAATTATTACCAATCTATTTGTAGTGTTGCTTTTCGATTTAAAATAGTGCTAGTTACCCTCAAATTTGAAGTGGATACCAGAAATACCTTAAAGTGTCAATTTCTATATTTACCTTATTTTCACCCCTTTTTTTGACACTTCATCTCTTCAATGCAATTTTATAAGTCCCCTATTGATATCCCTTTTACTAATTTTTGACACTTCCGCTCTGAAAATCAACATATGGGTATAGAAAAATTGACTTGTTTAGAACGTCTTCAAGTGTCAAAATCTTTAAATATATATTAATTAAATCAATTAAAAATATTTAAAATTAACAAAAAGAATTAAGATCAACCAGTGAATTGTAACCCTGTGAATACGTGAATATTCCCTTTAGTACTTTCATCGTATTTTAGTTGCCTTGCAGACAGTAAGAACATTTTCAATGGCTTTGGTAAAATATCACCTGCGTTACACCAGTGTTTGTAAAGTTCATACAATGCTTTAACAGGCATATTCCAACCCGGAGTTATTTCGGTTTTAGTAAGTAAGAATTCACTTACATCAGAACCTTTCAATAAAGCCAAATCTTTCCGCACTTGGTCTGCATTCGGTGCGTATTTGAAATCCCCGCGTTCAAGTAATGGCGGTATCAGTTTAACCAGTACATTGAAAAGACCTGATAATTCTTCAGGAGAGTTAAGACTCGCCATGAATTCTTTTTCGAATGGTTCACTATTTTCACCTTTGGTAGAGTACCAGGGGGTAACTTTTAATCTACGAAACGGCCCATCACTTACGTTTGTTGATTCGGGTATCTCATTCATAGAGAAGAACATCTTTGCTTCATTATCAAGAGTAAATGGTCTATCGTAGATGTTTCGAACTGTTCTTTTATCTCCACCAGTTACTGCATCAATGAAGTCGAATGATGTTTTCTTTGATGGTATATCTCCACATTCGTTTAACTTCTTACCGTACAATCCTGCTTGTGAATAATTTTTATCCTGTTCCAAGTCCTGTAAACTGACATGGGATACATTATTTACGCCGAGTAAAGCAACGAGTATATTTATCACTGTACCCTTACCATTACCACCAGAGCCGAACCAGAAGAACATTCTCTGTATAGGATATCCGGATACGAAACAATACGCCATTTCTTCAAGTATATCATCTCTCATTATCTCATCAGGTTGTGCCCATTCAAGATACGTCAATATGTTAGGACAGGTCGCATCTTGGTCATAATCTATATTCATGGCGTATGTGAATAGACTATTGACGTTGTGCGGTCTGAACTCTTGGGTATTGTAATTAAAGATACCATTGTTCAAATTCAAGTCACCGTTAGGTTTATTAAAAAGTTCTCTTTTAATAAGAGTTTTCATTCTAATGGATTCAAGACTTTCATTAACGTAGTGCTTACTACTGTAATGTCCAAGGGTTTCTCGAATCATAATGTTGACATCATCTTTAGATTCAACATAGATGCCGTTATCATAACTGAACAGGTCTTTAGTGTCCTCAATAGCAAGAATATTAGAAGATAGATGCTCAATGTAACGAGTGATGATATAATTGGCAATCGCTTCAGAGTTGAAAATCTTTTTCTTACCTTCCATAAAGAAGAACCAAGGAGATTTTTCAAGTGCTTTGGAATCAGCGTATGCCTTTTTGTAAAGCCAATCTATATCATCATCATCCAAATTACTGATTATATGTTTAATGAGATTTATACCATCTCTCGGCTTCTTAACGACATCAAATTTAATCATTTCTTTAACGAGTCTGCGTAGTGTTCTTTCTTCTATCTTATCGATTGCGTTTCTGGTACGCTTTTCTGAACTATCTACAACTTCATCTAACTCATTCAGTTTCCACAGCAGAGTATTCCATGTATTCTCATTACGGTAGTGAGCCATATGGACATTACTACCGCCATTGAAATTGAAAAAGAGTGCGTTGATTTTTTTTTCACAGTCATGACCGTTGCTGTCTTTGAAGAATACAGTCTGTTCTCCACGCATCATAGTTACAGGAGAGTTCAATATTGTTTTACCCTTATGATTTATTTGTGTGGTTTGTTCGTCTTTCGATACAGGTTCACATTCATTTACAGGTGTGATTGGGGTTTCTGTCATCTTAATTCCTCTGCATTATATTACAGAGCAACCAGCGCAAACCTTATAACTGAAAAAATCAAATATAGACTTGCACAGTAGAATTGTGCAATTCTGTATGTTTGCGATTGCTCTCTTACGGGGGGGCAGTCCTTCTTCTTATTATTTTCAGGCGATTCTCAATCTTTGTTCTTCAGCAGTCAGCATCTTATCGAGAGTGTCATTTATGAAGGCACTCCTGCTGATTCTACCTCTTACCGTCTCAATTCTGGTAAGTATATCTACATCAAATGCTACTGACGTGGCTTTCTTTCGTGTCATCTTATTTACCTTCTTTGATTTATTAACAATATATCTTATAACGTAACAATATATATCATTTAAAATAATAATATAAAAACCTTTCTGCAACTTCATAACTGTCTCAAAGTCTCTACATAACGGTTTTCAAAGTGTTTTTTTTTCATGGCCGTTACGCTTTTCCGTTCAAAAAGTGTTCAAACACAAACTTATTAAGAAAGTTTTAGAATCAAACATTTCTTCGTTATAGGTTCGCAGTCCGATATCGAACCTTCTTTAATACTTATCATCCCGTAGTAAGATTTCAGGGGTGTTATGATATCTTAATCTAATAGAAAGTCTTTTTTTAAAGAACCTATGAGATAAGTGGTAGTTGAATCAACAATTATTACGTTATGCCACTCCCCCAGCGGCAGATTTTCACTTACTGCTACGATGTTATAGTAAATATCCCGCCCGATAGTAGAATTATTCTTACCTGCTTCGGTGGTAAGTATGCGGCTTTGCTCTCCTATCTTCTTTTGTAACAGTTTCCGGTTCAGACTATGATGTGAGTTTGTGAGTGTTCTGGAGCGCTCTTTTTTCTGCCAGTCAGGCATATCGTGCAGCAGGGATGCTGAGGTTTTAGGTCGTGAGGAGTATCTGGTAATGTTGACCTTTTGAGGTTTTATATCTTCCAGCAGCTTTAGCGTTGCATTAAAATCCTCATCGGTCTCAGTAGGATATCCTACGATAAAATCCGTCGACAGGATGATATGGGGGAACTTTTGCCTGAATGTCTGCACGATGTGTTTGAACTCGTCAACGGTATGCTTGCGGTTCATGGATTCCAGTACCCTGTCAGAACCGGACTGGATTGGTAAGTGCAGGAATTTGAATATGTGCGGGTCTTTGAATGCGTTAGCTACCTCATCAACAATATCAAGCACAGTGAATGGATTCATCATCCCCACTCTTATCATATGGTCGCCATAAATAGTGGTTATTGCTTTAAGGAGGTCAGGCAGCCGGTCTCCCGTATCCAGTCCGTAGGCTGCAACATCCTGTGAGGTTAACTGGAGTTCCCTGGCACCCTCTGCTATCAAAGACCCGAGTTCATTTACGATTTCTGGTATGGGACGGCTTATTAGTTCACCCCGGGCCTGCCTGACAATGCAGTACGAACAATGTCCCAGGCAGCCCTGTGAAATGCTGACCACCCCGGTCACACCTTCAACCATGGATGCGCCGATGTATGAATCAGATGAGGGAGATATTTCACTATCCCCTTTCCCTGCAATATCAGTTATGTCTTCCAGGGAGGATGGTGTAATTGTCCGGCAGTCAATTCCTTCAAGCGTATCGGGTTGGGCTGCAGGCAGGCATCCTGCCACAATAACTTGTTTTCCTGCACCTGATACCGAGCGGATGTATTTCAGGACGTTACGCTGGGTAGTCTGGGTGACTGTACAGGTGTTCACCAACACCATATCGGCAGAATCATCAGTATCTGTAAAAGTATGGCCACTGGCAGTTAGCAGTTGTCTCATCCTGAGACTGTCGGCCTTGTTGGCGGTGCAGCCGAATGTCTTAATATGTATCCTCATTCTGTAGGCAGAATTTAGGTTACTATCATATCAAGTCTGTCCATCTCGATGGCGTTACTAATTTCCATGGCCAGCCGTCTACCTGAACTCATTGGCTCGCGCCAGACCGTATTGCCGTAGGGGTGTCCAACCGACATGTGGACATTGGTGCCACCGCCTACCCTTGGTGCCACGTCATAGATATGAAAATTCAGGTCCTTATCCACACATGTCTGCAGGCAGAAGGGGCCGATGATGCCGGGGTCGTAGTGTTTCTGGGTGGCTGCCACATATTTTTCTGCCATTTCGAAAGCTTCTTCAAGCAGGGATTCACGGAGAGTGGCTGAGTTGTGACCGCAAACCGTGTATTCAGGGGTTATCTGGTGGGGTTTAAGTGTCATCTGCTGGGGTGCAGGCAGCCTGACATGACCGTCCAGGCTGGTCTCGAACCGCCAGTCGATTCCCAGAAGTTCCAGGGGGCTGACTTCTTCCTCGATTGGCGAGTAAAAGAAATCCAGGTTGAAGACCGGGCCGATAATGTAACGCTCGATACGGGCTTTGTCTAATGCTTCCTGGGTGATGACGTTCTGGGCCAGCAGTGATTCTGATTTTTCCACATATTCGGCATAGGATGCAACTGAGAAAAAGCCGCGCTCTAATTTCTTAACAGCATGGGGTAGTTTTACCATCACCAGTTCATCGATATCCTGTGGGTCGTTCAGTTTTTCCGGATAAGGCAGTCCTGCTTTGTCCAGCAGCCAGTAGTAGTCCTGCTCTTCGCCCCGTTCCTCACTGCGCAGTAAGTTCCTGCTTCCCACCAGCGGGACCCTAAAATCATCTTCTACCGCGTCTATGCCGCAATATGAAGTGAATGAACGGTTGGGGATGAACAGTACGTTGTTGTCTATGAGGGCCTGCTGTGCATCAGGCTGGAGTATCTCGTCGAATCGGTCGTATACAACCCAATCGTCTACCACGCCGCGCAGGACGTTGCCGTCTTCATCGCACGTGGTTCTGAAATATTTGGTATAGGTCTGCTCACGGCCACTTCGGCATACGGCATAAGTGCGAAAGCCTTCTTCTACGGCTCCGTCGAATACGTCCAGGGCTGAGTGGGATGCAATGGTCCCTATCTTGTATTCTGTGGAGTTGTATTCCTGCAGGACTTCGATAATTTCGTTTCTGTCAATCATTTTGAGTTGCCCTCTTAAAGGATAAATGTTGAATAATGTGAAGCTAAAAGATAGGAGATTATAAAAAGGTGATGTTTTCGTCATTTTCTAGCAGCGAAAGGATAAGGATTAATAAGCTGTAAAACGAATTGAAATATCCCTAAAAGATTTCTGGAAAATTTTTAACGATAAGCGACTGTGGTCTAGCGGTATGACAGAGGCTTCCCAAGCCTCTAATCCGGGTTCGATTCCCGGCGGTCGCATTTATCTTAATAGTTATACCCCACAGCTCTGCTGTGGGAAGCTTCATTATATTTTTTGTAAACTATCTTGATATGCTTAATTCTATTATGGAACGAATAAGGGAAGCAATACAGGTCTGCGTTGAATCTGAAGATAATATTCTTCCACTAAATAATGACCTAAGGACGGACTGCCATCAATACCGTACAACCTCATCCACCAGCCCACCTGCCAGTCCCAGCACATCATCCAGTATCCCCTCAAATCCCATCTCCCCAATCATAATCCGCTCCTTCCCCCCAAAAATCTCTACCCTTACCCGCCGCCCCACCACATCATCTTTTCCGGGGGCAAGCCTGATGACAACAGACCCGGGCGGCATGTGAGTATGATGGGTTATGCCATCCCGGTCACCATCGGTAATACCTATCAAAGGTATGCCCAGCCTGGTCAGCAAATCCCCGGCCACCGCAGTAGTATCATCACCCACAGTCACAGCAACATCTGCATCCTTTGCAATTTCAAATGTTTGCTCTGCCGAATGGTCGATAATCACCGCAATTCCTGACACTTTGTGCTCCAGTACCCTGGGGGTAACATCAGCAGTCCTGAGCAGACCTGACCTCACAATAGCAGTTGAGAGGTCAACACGCTCCAATTTCTCAACACCATGTGTTTTCATCCTGCCGCCCTGAAGTTTAATAATTTCGCCACTCCTGGCAACGATACACACCTCATCAGACAAAGCCTTCCCGATTACTATGCCATTAACGGTCACGTATTCACCAGGCCTGACTCCGGCAACTCTCCTCATGACCATGTCACCTTTCATCTCGATGCATGTCCGGGATTCTGGCGGCTGGACTACCCTGGCTCCTAACCCATTTTCAAGCTCGCCCAGCAGGGAATCTGACATTTCAGTCCACGGTATCAGTGAACAGCCACCTTCCCTTGACCGTGTGAACTCAATCTGTATCAGCGATAACGTAAAAGAACCAAGTTTTTCAAACACCATGCGCCCAAAAGTAAACCCTGATTCTGCACATTTCCCTTCATTGACCAGCAACACCACATCACAACAAGCACCAAGAGCCAGAATAGATTCGCTGGGCTTCTGGCTAACGCTGATATCAATAACATCTTCCAGTCCCGCATCAATCACGGCTGCCCTGCCCATGGTACCGCCAAGCACAGCCCTGACTTCACCGATACCTCCAAGTATCTCAAATACTCTACAGGCTCTCCCTGAATCTATGACCCCTGGTCCGTGGATAACAACACCAATACAGGTCATGCTGTAAGTGACTATCCGCCACCTTGCAGATTGGAATCGTTCAGTTTTGCTTCATTTGCATCGTCCTGGGATTTCTCCAGCACTTCCTCGATCTCTTCTTCAGAGAACAGACGCTCACCCATTTCTGCCTTCTCTTCCAGTTCACTAAGCAAGGTAAGAGATTCGAGCTTATACAACAAGTCGTTGGTGTCAATGACTGCCCAGGCACCTTCTGAGTCACATATGATCTCAGTCACATGACCGGTAGTGCCTGTCCTGCCATATTTTACAGGGCTGCCTACCTCAAGGGGTTGGTCGTGAGCATCCACAACAGGATGCGATCCAGATTCACATTCAATTATTTTGGGCATAGTATACCTTCAGTATAGGATTTGCCTTCAAAGGCATTAATATTTTTGTTAATGCTATTTATCACTTTTCAACACAGCATGGGCCGCAGCCAGCCTGGCAATTGGTACCCTGAATGGTGAACAACTCACATAATCCAGCCCGATATTATGGAAGAATATCACACTGCTGGGATCACCGCCGTGTTCGCCGCAGATACCGACCTTCAGGTCCGGCCTGGTTGACCGCCCTTTCTCCACGCCGATCTGGATAAGCTGCCCCACACCTTTCTGGTCGATTGCCACAAAGGGGTCAATCTCAAGTATGCCATGTTCCACATAATAGGGCAAAAATTTGCTTGCATCGTCACGGCTTAAGCCAAAAGTGGTCTGGGTTAGGTCATTGGTACCGAAACTGAAGAATTCGGCTTCACTTGCGATCTCATCAGCAGTAATGGCGGCCCGAGGCAGTTCTATCATGGTACCGATAAGGTATTCCAGTTTCACTCCCTGCTCGTCCATGACCTGCTTTGCTACTGTTTCAGCACTCTCTTTGGTTATCTTTAACTCATTGATGTGCCCAATCAGGGGTATCATCACTTCAGGAACTATTTCATATCCTTCCTTTGCCAGTTCGCAGGCTGCCTCAAATATGGCCCTTACCTGCATCTCATATATCTCTGGATAAGTGATGCCGAGCCTGCAGCCACGATGTCCCAGCATGGGGTTGAACTCATGGAGGGATTCGACACGTTTCATCAACTTCTGTACTTCATGGAGTTTATCAGTATCCCCGGATGTTTTCAATTGCATGTACTTTTCCAGCAGTTCATCATGGTTTGGCAAGAATTCATGCAGAGGCGGGTCCAGCAGCCTGATGGTTACCGGATATCCTTTCATTACCTCGAAAATGCCTTTGAAATCGCCACGCTGCATGGGCAGTAATTTATCCAGGGCTGCCCGTCTCTCCACTTCGGTTTCAGCCAGAATCATTTCCTGTACGATGGGGATTCGCTCATCTCCAAAGAACATGTGTTCGGTACGGCACAGACCGATCCCTTCGGCACCAAAATCCCGGGCCGTCCGGGAGTCTTTAGGTGTATCTGCATTGGTCCTTACACCAAGGGTTCTCACTTCATCTGCCCATTCCAGTATAGTCACCATATCACTGCTGATTTCAGGGGTTATGAGCTTCACCTGTCCTATAATAACCTCGCCGGTAGAACCGTTTAAGGTGATATAATCGCCTTCATTAATGGTATGGCCGTTCACGCTGAACAGTCCTCTTTCCTCATCAATACGGATAGCACCGCATCCTGCCACGCAACATTTGCCCATACCACGGGCCACTACTGCTGCATGAGACGTCATCCCGCCCCGTACAGTCAGGATGCCCTGGGAAACATGCATCCCGCCAATATCCTCTGGTGAGGTCTCGTTGCGCACAAGAATCACTTTCTCGCCTGCCTGGGCCATTTCCTCGGCATGTTCGGCAGTAAATACCACTTTACCCAAAGCAGCACCCGGTGAGGCAGGCAGTCCTTTGGCCACGGATTTCACTTTTTCATTCGGATCTATCATGGGGTGCAGGAGCTGGTCCAACTGCTCAGGTTCCACCTTGAGCAATGCCTCTTTTTTGGTAATCAATCCCTCATTGAACATATCTGTGGCAATCTTTACCGCTGCCGCTGCAGTACGCTTTCCTGTCCTGGTCTGCAGAATGTAGAGTTTGCCCTGCTGGATAGTGAATTCGATATCTTCCATTTCCTTAAAGTGATGTTCAAGCCGTTCCTTGATATCATCCAGTTGATCATATACTTCGGGCATTTCCTGTTTCAGGGTCTCTATGGGAAGGGGAGTCCTGATACCTGCCACCACATCCTCACCCTGGGCGTTCATGAGGTACTCGCCATAGAACTTTCTCTCACCAGTGGAAGGGTTGCGAGTGAATGCTACACCGGTACCTGAATTTTCGCCCATGTTACCGTAGACCATACACTGCACATTCACGGCAGTGCCCCAATCGTCGGGGATATTGTTTATTTTCCGGTAAGTAATGGCCCGTTTTGTATTCCATGAATCGAAAACAGCATTGATGGACTTCCATAACTGGTCCATTGGGTCCTCGGGGAAGTCCTCACCCGTCTTTGATCTGACCAGTGCCTTATATTTTGCCACTACATCTTTGAGGGCTTCAGTATCCAGTTCGGTGTCATTGGTTAGATTCAGTTCAGCTTTCTTGGCGGTCAAAACACTCTCGAATTCCTTATGTTCGATACCCAGCACCACATCCCCGAACATGTTGATGAAACGCCTGTAACAATCATAGGCGAACCTCTCATCCGCTTCCTGTGCAAGACCGACCACGGTCTTGTCGTTAAGTCCCAGGTTAAGCACGGTATCCATCATGCCGGGCATGGATATTCGGGCACCTGACCTGACAGATAATAATAAAGGATTAACCTGGTCGCCGAATTTAATGCCAGTTTCCTTTTCCAGCTTTGAAAGTTGTTCAGCTACCTGTTCTTCTACCCCATCCGGATAATGCTGCTGATGATTGTAATATGCTGTGCATACCTCAGTAGTTAAGGTAAACCCTTGAGGGACCGGTATTCCCTGATTTGCCATTTCAGCCAGATGGGAACCTTTACCGCCAAGCAGATTTCTCATTCCAGCATTACCTTCAGTTCTGTTTCCACCGAAAAAATATGCGTATTTATGGTCTGACACGTACCGTCCTCCAAATCCTATACTGAATAATTATTTTTAAAGCCGACAATCTGACTCAAAATTCAATTAAATGCTTAATAATATTACGGTATGATTTTAAGTTACTTTAAATATTTCCATAAAGTACGGATACTGGACAGAAATCAGTTTAAATATCATATAAGTAGACTTTTATAAAATATTTTTCAAAAGCAGTCATGTAAATGAACAAAGAGAAGTTTGATTGGCAATAGGATTTGTCCTTATTAATGTTTCTCCCGGCAGAGAGCGTGAGGTTTTTGATATTCTGGTGAAAGAAAACAACGGCAATGTTGTAAAATCTAGTTATGTAGTAAAATAGTGATACATTTATAATAAATATATATTTATTGCAATAGTGGAAAAAATTTTGAGATTAATCGGGAGAAATGTGATAAATTCAGACATGATTAACTGGATTGCCAGGATACGGGGCAACATTCCAATCCTGTTTATCCTGTAAATCATGTCAAAAAATCAAACCGTGAATAGTACTTGATTGTGCATGATGTTGCCGATATATATTTAGATTTTCTCTGGAAATAACATTTTCATGGTTATCGTGGGTCATGAATACTTATGGCTCATAACTGAGTTTTGATATTGTGTCTAATTTACATTAATTTTTACACACTTTGACGAGCGGTTTGATGATGAGGCCGTAAGGCCTCTTTTTTTTTCTCTGCTTGTCAAATGAAATTGTTCACGATATATTGACCCTTTCCAAATAAGGACTTGATATTAACAATAAAATGTTAAAATAAACTATAATAAACAATTTAAATCAAGAGAAAACCTGAAAAATCAAATGAAATTGTCGATATCATTATATGTTCTAATTCTATAAGGATAATAATACCTCAAGTTTTATCCAATACACATTGAGGGGAAAAACATGAAAAATTAAAATAAATATATAAATATGGCGACAATAATACAATTTTTTTTTCTGAGCACAATAATAGACATTTAGAAATTTTGAGTTTAAAAATTTTAAATATCATTGCGCGGGGTACATTATGGAATGGAGTAAATACAAAAAGAGAATTTCCTGGTTATTAAAATTATTTATATCCATAGCAATTCTATTTTATATATTTAGAATAATTCCTGTCAATGAGGTTCTTAATTCGATTGCCTCTGCGAATTTTATATATATACTAATTGCTTTACCGTTAGTGCCTTTTATAGTATTCTTAAATGCTTCTAAAATGAAAATTTTAATTGACAAACAGAGAATGTCTTTATCCGTCCGTCATATCTTTGATATAACATTTATTACACATTTTTATAGCCTTTTTTTACCAGGAGATTTAACAAGTGGAGTTATCCGTTGGTATAAGTTATCACGACCTGACAAGAAGCCTGCAGAAGCATTAGCTTCTGTGGTATTTAACCGGATAATTGATACAATAATCATAGTAGTTATAGGGATTTTGTTCTGGGCTCTTGATAAACCTCCAAATTCAAATTATTCAATTGGCTTTACTTTATTTGCGATTCTAATCGGACTTATTGGAATTCATCTTTCGGTTTTTAATAGGAAAATCTCGCTTTTTCTCATGAAACATCTCAATAGCATTTTTCGTGTCCCTGAAACAATAAAGAAAAAGATTAATAAAGTATTAATTTCAGCAATACAGTTCAATAATCTCCCTAGGATTTCAATATTTAATATTCTGGGGCTTTCCCTATCCTCCCATCTTGCGGGTATATTATTGTTCTATTTATTTGCATTATCACTTGGAATTCAACTTTCTTTTATCAATATTGGTTGGATACGATCTTCAGTCATTATTATTACACTACTTCCAATTTCTTTTTCTGGACTGGGATTACGGGATAGTACCTTGATTTTCATGTTAGGGCTTTACAGCATTTCGCCAATAAATGCTGTTGCCTTGTCTTTCCTTTTATTCGCGAATGATCTTGCAAAGGGAGGAATAGGAGGATTAATTGAAGCACGAGATCAGTTTTTCAGCTATAATGTACCAGAAATAAATGAGGAAATGGGTTAATGAAAAAAAAGATATTAATTCTAAATGATAGAATTGTTTTGAAGGATACTATGATCAATCTTGGTGATCGTGCTTTATCAGTTGGATTATATAAGTTGCTTGAAAACTCTGAATATGAGATAATCTCTGGAGGGTGGAAAAATTTTCCTTATTTCACGATTAGACATTTTAACCACGAAGATTCTTATGCAACTATAGAATAAATATTTAATAAGTGGTTCGATGAAGTTACTTCTGTTCCTCTTAGTAACGTGAAAGTGGCAATCTATCAGTGTGAGATATTTTGGGTGTGGTTAGACATAATGCGCTTGAGGAGTTGAACTATCGGTGGAGTAGAATGCATATTCGAAGGCGTACTGGGAGAAGTAAGACGACTAAAGAAATTACAAAATAGGGGGCTCTTCTTGCTGTTTTATCCAATCTTGAAAATGAAGATTATGTCAAAACGGTTTTAGGTGAGGTGGATGATTTTGTGAGGGATTTACAAAATGTTACTGATGATGAACTTCAGGAAGCAAGACAATTGATTAGAAAGTTTCCACAACTTCCTTTAGTTAAGTCTGATGTGAGAAGACCTGAGATCCTGAGGGATTTTGTTGCACTCGTTGAGGATGCGTATAAGGACGTGCACGATGCGGATATTAGCATGTGGCTGTCTAACTTTGTTTACATAGATGCTAGAATGACGCCATAGGGTTACGGACACAAAGGCTCTCAAGGGTGCTGGTTTTTAGTTTTACCAATCATTTTGTCTACGTTTTCTTTTTGTCGCCCAGATTAGCAAAAGTAAGGTTGTAACTGCAAAAACTGTTGGAGCACATGGTATATTTACATTAGGAAATAGATTATCAGCAAAGTTCCTTCTTACATATATTTGTTTTTCCTTCGAGATACGCCCACTATCTCCAGAGATAGCTGTAACTTTAATAATATGCCTGCCTGTGGACAAGGATTCAAGCGTGATGCTATGCATCCCGGGGTGCGGAGAAATCAATTCTTCTATGATAATACCATCAAGAGTTACGCTTGATGAATCAAATGAATCACTACCGCTTAGATGATAGGTCACATTTATGCTTTTGTTCTCATAAATTGTGCTCTCACCTTCACTACTGTTCACCTGAACCGAAATAGTAATAGTGCCATTGTCGTAATCATTAATATTGTTGTTATTGCTGTTATTTTCAGTTGACGTAACCGATTCGACGGGGGCTGCATTGATAGGTTCTTCGAACTGGTATAGGTGTTCTATGAACACTGCACTGCGGGTACTGCCCTTGAAAATACTCTTTATGTTAAAGGCAATTATAGTATGGTCTTTTCCATTTGAAGTTAATGAGTAATTGAACAAATCATTATTTTCCATTTTATGTTCCGTGACCATGATACTATCTTTATACAAACCAAGTGTGGTTGAATTAGTCCCGAAATTTTCAATGTTAAGACTATATCCCTGTTTTAAATATAGATGAGTGCCAGGTTCAATTTTTTCGTCCTGGTCAATTATCAAAAATCCTGTAGTGGGGCAAGAAGGGTCAACATATTGTGTTACCCTCAAAGTAGCGGTTAGATCATCGGTATCCACGTCTAATAATGTTATGGCAAGTACGATGAAATCTTCTTCATCATATTTCCGGGTAAAATTATAGACCACACCCTTGCTAATGAAGCTGTCCTCGTCAACGGTTTTTCCATCAAGTGTTATCCTTATGATTACTTTACTCCCGGAAGATGCAGGCTCTATCATTTTAATACTGTATCCCTGATAGAGTTCATACGATTCACCAATACCCAATACCCCCTCACCGGTAAGTATTATTGATCTTGTTTCCAGTGCAAGCGACGGAGCTACAAAAAAAGATGACATAAAAAGCAATAGGAAAAGCAGGACGAGAATTATTTCAATACAAGGTTCTTTTTTCATGAGGACACCATTCAAATAAGGGAAAATTAAATAAGTAATTTTCCCTGAGTTGTAACTTCATTTTTTTCCAGTATCAACCTGATGATGGCACCGCTGCTGCAAGTAGTACAAGGCTCATGTTTTGTTACGCGGACCACTTTTGCATGTATTCCTCTGGACGTTAGTTCCTTTTTAAGGTCATCTTCACTGAAGTGCTGGTCGTGTCCCAGCACGATGATATCTGGCTGGATATCCATCAAAGGCTTGAACATATCCTGCTCGTCACCTAATACAGCATGGTCTACCACTTTCAATGCCTGCAACATGGCAAGTCTATGCTTTTCAGGAAGCAGTGGTTTGGGTTTATGTTTTACCATTGCGCTACATGCCACTATTACCCACAGTTCATCGCCCAGTTTTTTTGCTTCTTCCAGATACAACAGATGTCCTGGATGAAGTATATCAAACGTCCCGGTTGCCAGAACCCTCACCAATTAATATCACCTACATGTAAATTCTGCTGCTTTATTATAAGGATTCCGAAGTTAAAGTTGTATATTAATAAAATGCTTATGCTGTTAGTTCCTAAAACTTAATGGTGCGACAATTAAGGCAAGCAGATAATAGCCGATCAAACATTTGTGAATCCCAGAATCTACGATTGAACCTGTAGCAGAATTCAGAAAGATAGCGGCTGAGGTGTTTCGAACTTACTCCATGGTAAGTACCTCGAATGTTACCTTTTATATTTGATATCAAGATAT
>JAKRWB010000270.1 GCA_022353185.1 ANME-2 cluster archaeon
TTTTCTAATTAGAGCTATAATTAACTGCATCCTTTCCTGTTGGCTGAGATTTCGATTTGATGGAGGCGGTTTACATGAAAAAGGTTATTCTTTTATAGGATAGTCTTTATTTGCCGGACCATTTCAATCGTTTTGTAATGTGGCATCTCTGCTTCCATTTCCACGTTATGTAATAATGCCTTAAAAATTGAATTTACCGAACTGCTCAAAGCACCATAATCATACCCCCCTTCCAGTGAAAGCACAAGTCTCCCGTCACAAAGTTCCTCTGCCAGCGACCGCACCACCCCGGTCATCTGTCCAAAACCGGCAGAGGTCAGGTTCATACCTGCCAGAGGGTCGTCCCTGTGCCCGTCCTGTCCTGCACTCACCAGAATGATGTCAGGCCTGAACTTACGGGCAGCAGGTCCCAGAATCTCATTGAACACATACAGGTAATCAGCATCGTTAGCACCCCCGGGCAACGGTACATTGATACTATATCCCCTGCCCTCCCCTACTCCCATCTCATTCACTTTGCCCGTCCCTGGAAAATGGGGATACTGATGAATGGAAAAATAGAGCACTGAACTATCCTCATAGAATGCTTTCTGAGTACCATTGCCGTGATGCACGTCCCAGTCCACTATAAGCACCTTTTCCAATCCCCTATGTTGGGCATACCGGGCCGCTATTGCCACATTATTGAACAGGCAAAAACCCATACTCATGTCCGGCTCGGCGTGGTGGCCCGGTGGACGCACAAGTGCAAACACACTATCCACGCCAACCACACTGTCCATGACTGCATCCACTGCCGATATAACACCGCCTGCGGCTAGCAATGCAACCTCATACGAACGGTTGCTGGTGGGTGTATCCCCGTCCAGGGCTTTCTCTTTCGATGAAAAATCCTTAACCGTGCGTATATGTTCAGACGTATGGACAAACTGTATCTGGCCAGCGGAAGCAGCTATAGGTTTTACAGGATAGAGCATTTCAATAAGGTCTGCATCTTCCAGACCTTTCATTATAGCACTCAACCGTCCGGCATTCTCTGGATGCCTGCCTGTATCATGCTCCAGGTAATCCTCAGAATATACAAAACCCACCTGCATAATAGTAATAACAGCAGGATATGTTAAAAATATTAGTAGCTCAAAGTCGTGTCAGGTCTATGAAACCTGCCAGGTTAACCACACCAATAGCGCCGACAACCTCTCCGTTGTTGTCTTTGATAGGGGAAACTACAACCGGAACATCCTTATAAGGTCCTTCATCTGCAAAACCGTGTATGGTCGTGCCTTCCTCAATTGCCCTTTCCAGATAAACTCCGGTATAATCATAATCAAGAACAGCATTATTTTCAATCCGGATGCCTTTTTTGTTCTTGCTTCTCATAGTAACAGGCAATCCTACTGCAGAAAATATGGCCATAGCTATTGGTTCTAACTCTTGTGCTGTAGAATCTTTGGTAATTGCTATTCCGACCATTTTAACACCGAATCTCAAATGAAATATACTATACTTAAATGCTCCGAATCATCCACGCATTTTTTAAAGGTCCATATTACAACCAGCACCCTGTCCGATTCCCTCATCCACCCTGACATGTAAGCCAGTAATATTATTTGCGGGTCCATTACCTCTTATTCCTACTGATATTTCATTTAAGAAATATTTGCAGAGGTCTTCAGCACTTACCGAATTTATGGGCAGCAGCAGCACATCATCCCGAGGCAGAACATAGTGTTTACAGCTTTTTAAAATCTCCATAGTATAGTGCCCCTGTTCTTCAGTTATCTTCAGCCTGGGGTCGTTTTCAGCTACCAGTACCCTATGGTCAAGCCGGTTACAGACATCCTTGACAATATCTTTGAGTTCGATGAAATCTATTATGAACTCTCCTGCCTGGGTACCTTCCACACGTACACTAACAGCATAGGTATGACCGTGCAGCCGACCGCATTTCGGATGGTCTGGTATCAGATGACTGGCAGAAAATCGGAGTTTTGCCATCCAGCCATCAAGTTCAATAAACAATTTAGTATCACCTGGGAGAGGTTTAAGGGTTTCTATAACAATAAACTCTTTGTATGGCACGAAACCAGAAAGATTATTTCTACCACAAAGCAAAGAATGAGGGGTACCGTTCCAGAGCCTCGTATAAACTGGACCAGATCAATAAAAAGCATAATGTCATCAAACCTGGCGATTCGGTAGTGGACCTGGGTGCGGCCCCGGGTGGTTGGTTGCAGATGGCGAAAGAACTTTCGGGTGGAAGGGTAGTGGGTGTGGATTTGCAAAAGATCAAACCACTTGAGGGTGTGCAGACCATTAAAGGGGACATAACACGTGACACTACCCTGAAAAAAATAGAGGAAATTATAGGCGAGCACGGAGCCGATGTAGTGATATGTGATGCGGCGCCAAACCTGACCGGCAGCTGGGGGCTTGACCATGGCCGCTCTATTGGCCTTAGTGAATCTGCATTAGCTATTGCAAAAAAGTTACTGAAACCAGGAGGTAACTTTGTGGTCAAGGTGTTCCAGGGTGATATGTTCAAAGATTTCCTGGATGAAGCGAAAGAGAATTTCGTGTATTTACGTTCATTTACACCAAGAGCTTCACGTAAAGAAAGCGCTGAGATATATGTGGTGGGAAAGAAGTTCCTGTCAACCTTGATTAAGAAGGGCCAGGAATATGATGTGGAGATTCTGGAAATAGGTGACCAGAGGGATGGCATTGCCAGGGTCGGAGATTTTGTGGTGTTTGTGCCAAATACGAAGGTGGGACAGCACGTGAGGGTACAAATAACTGATGTGAAGCCGAAATTTGCTTTTGCAGACATTATAGAATAAAATGGATTGAAAATTATATCACAATTATCATAATTATGGCAAAAGTTTAATTTACTATTAAGTACAATATTAAATAACATGTCACTTCCTACATTTTGCCCAAAAACAGGTTATGGTACATGTATTGGTGATAAATGCCCTGTGTATGTCATGGACTGGCGGTCCAAAGATGAATACTGTAATGTGGGTTATTATCCGGACCATGAACGCAAATCCCTGGGCGAACCAGTGGTGGATAATTATGCATCTGGCATTAAAGAAAATCCTGCAAAAAAAAGTGATGCTCATAGCCGATTAGACCTGAATTCAAAGTTGGAAGGATTGCAGGAATGTGACGAAATAACTGTTGGGCCAGAGATTGAAGTTGCCAAACCAAAGAATAATGTACATAAGACAAAGAACCTTATGAACTTGGGTGACATATCAGAGGATTATGAAGCTCAGTTTTGGGCTTGATATTATTACTATATTTTTACCATTTTTACTATTTCATTGCCATCGATACCAATTCTGCCAGATCAAGCACTTTAACCCCAGTATCTGCCAGGTTCCTGAAACACAAAGGGCATGACGTAACAACATAGTCAATTCCGTCGGGAATATTATTTTTTAGTTCTTCAGCAATGGAACCAGACAGTTCCGGATAACCCATCCTGACACCACCTCCCCCACCGCAACAACTGGCATTCTCCTTTGAAGCTTTCATCTCCACAAGAGTGCAGACCTTTTCAATAACCTGTCTGGGAGCATCATATATCCCATACGTCCTGCCCAGGTGACACGGGTCATGATAGGTTACCGAAATGTCAAGTTGACTCAGTGATAGCTCATCAAGCCTGTCAGCCAAAAACTCTGAAAGGTGCAGCACACCAAAGCCCTGGTATTGCTCCCTGAACATCGAATAACAGCCGGCACAACCAACAATTATGGTATGTGCACCTGCTTCCTTGAACTGCCGGGAATTATGTTCAATCAGTTCAGATGCGTCCAGTCCCATCCTGAACAGTGGTGAACCACAGCACTTTTCGTCTTCAAGCAATCCGACCCCGAACTTTTCCAGAATCCCATATGTCGCCGTTGCTGTGGATTGATACCTGTATGATGCCAGGCAGCCTGCAAAATATACATATCCGGATTCCCCGGGAACCTGATGAGCAGTTATCCATGCCGTCCTTGCTGATTTATCGCCCAGCGAGTTGCCAGTGTTTCTGATACGCTCCTGCATTTCCAACTGATGAGGAGTTGCATGCCCCAAACCCACCAGTTTACGCCGGGCGGCCCGGGTCACCTGTTGAGGGTCTGCACCTGTTGGGCATTCAGTTACACACTGATGGCAGGTAGTGCATGTCAATATACTCCTTATCATTCCGGCTGATGGTTCAAGCCCGGAAGCCATTCCCATTGCTATCTGCATCCTGCCCCTGGCCCCGGCAAATTCCCAGCCCTGTACCTGCTGGACCGGGCATACCGTACGACAGCGGCCGCACCTTACGCATTTTACAATTTCAGGCAGGTATTCCTTCATTCCAGGCCCACCTTTTGCGGGTTCATAATATTATGGGGGTCCAGTGCCTGCTTGATGGCTATCATGACATCCAGTGCACCTCCATGTTCCTTGATCATGTACATTCCACGGGCACTACCGATACCATGCTCTCCTGACACGGTGCCATTGAGCCGCAGAGCAGCCAGGTGGATGTCGTCTGCCGTCTTTTCCAGCACTTCCCACTGCTCTTCATCAAGTGTATCAATAGCCATGCCCGTATGCAGGTTGCCGTCCCCTGCATGGCCGTATGTCATTATATTGAGACCGTGCCTGTCTGAAATGTTACGTATCTCCCTGAGCATTTCTGGAATTGCGGACAGGGGTACTGCTATATCTTCACCGATATAGACCCTGGTTTTACCTGGATTCAGGCGTGTAACCGCAGCGCCTGCCAGGCGGCGGGCAGCCCACAGTTCCTTCATCTCGGGCTCGGAATATGCGATAGTAACATCAAAAGCTCCAAGTTCCCGGCAGCATTCAGCCACCCGGGCCGCGCCGGATTCAACACTACACGGGGCGCCGTCCACTTCAATTAGCAACATGGCTTCACAATCAGGGATATTCAGGTTGGCATCATACGTATTGACAGCCTTGATGGTGGTACTATCCATCAGTTCGCATGCAGATGGCACGATGCCCTTTTCCATTATAGCCGACACAGTCCTGCCGGCAGCTTCCAGTTCATTGAAATGGGCCAGCACTGCCGCCCGGGCCTCGGGTAGCGGGTGTATCTTCAATCTGGCTCCGGTGATAATACCCAGCGTGCCTTCCGAACCTATCATCAATGCGGTGAGGTCATACCCGGACGCGGATTTCATGACCCTGCCGCCGGTCCGGATGACTGCCCCGTCCGGCATAACCACTTCAAGGTCCAGTACATAATCTGTAACAGTGCCGTATTTCACTGAGCGCATACCGCTGCCTCTGTTGGCTATCAGTCCGCCCAGGGTGCACATCTCGCTGCTGCCCGGGTCAGGTGGGAAGAAGAAACCATGGGGTTCAAGTGCACGGTTCAGGTCTGCGTGGATGAGTCCCGGCTCCACCAGTACCTGCAGGTTCCGGATGTCAATATCAATTATCCTGTTCATCCGGCTCATATCCAGTACGATGCCACCACACAGTGGCACGGCTCCACCTGCCAGGCCGGTGCCTGCACCCCTTGCAACTATGGGTATGTGGTGTTTTTGGGCCAGTTTTACTATTTCTGATACTTCGGCTGTGGTACTGGGCATGACCACATAATCCGGGGTCCCCTTTATGTACGAAGCGTCAGAGGAATAGCAATACAACTCTGCCGGGTCATTGGAGATGCGCAATGGAGTGACAATGTTTTGGAGTTTTGCGAAGATATCCATCTATACTTAGATGGTTTACTCTGATAATTAATTAATTCTTTTGGTTCATATAATTCAAGGAAAAAAAATGCTTATGCCGTTAGTTCCGAAAACGTAATGGTGCGACAATTAAGGCAAGCAGATAATAGCCGAACAAACATTTGTGGTTCCCAGAATCTACGGTTTAACCTGTAGCAGAATTCAGACAGATAGCGGCTGAGGTGTTTCGAACTTACTCCATGGTAAGTACCTCGAATGTTACCTTTTATATTTGATATCAAGATAT
>JAKRWB010000271.1 GCA_022353185.1 ANME-2 cluster archaeon
TATGCGTAAAGAACTGCCCGGCTGAGGCTATTACAGTAACTAATTTCCTGGCTGAGATCGATCAGGAGAAATGTACCAATTGCGGACAGTGTATTGAGAACTGTCCCCAAAAGTCGATCATGATGAGGGAATACGTTGTAAAAGCGGTAGCGGCATAATAGTTTAGATTGCTACTGGTTTAATGTAGATTATTTTACAGTAATATATACATCGCAATAGTTATCACCATGACTGAGTAGTTTGATTATTTCAACGTCTGCCTGTGTCCCAAATGCATATTCAATTGCTCCTTTGAATATCTCCCTGTGCATGTGGCATTTATTGAAATCGTCTGCATAAGAACATTCATGTACCGTGTACTCCATTGAGTTTGTACGTATCTCCCATTGAGACCGTATCTGCGTATCAACGACTTTAAAGGCGTTTACAAAAGTAGTCAGGTCCCAATGCTTTGGTCCGTATTTCTTTTCATGATATATCATGATCTGTCTACCTAATCTTCGCCCAAAGACCTGCAGTTGTTCCAGGAAATCAATTTTTTCAAGAGTTTTGATAAAATTCACAAACTCTGATATTATCTTTGGTACTTCATCAATATTTTCGGATAACTTTTCGAATAGTTCACTGACCTGTTTGTCAATTTCCGGATGATGTGTTAGATATATATATGAACTGGTGATCTCTGAATCATAATTATAACCACTTTTTTCAAGAATACTGATGAAAATATCCTTAATATTCCTCACAGCTTTCATATTCCTGAATCCGTGCCTGATTTTAAGATTATTTCCTTCAATATATATCTTATCGACCATTCGTGATGTCTCAGCAACAGTCTTGATTGTATGTAAAAACGCAGAGAATGGCATTTCTTCCAGCGGACGTATATTCTCACTTTCAATGGACAGTATAGCTTTTGGTATCTTACCTATCAGCAGATCTTCATAGAAATTTCGGTGAATAGTAACCAGGTTATAGTTGGAGGCACTATGCTCATTAATGAGGCAATGCCAGAAATTCGGATGAGCTGTAAGTTCTTTTTCTATATTTACCATATATCCCAGATTATCTACCAGATTCTGCAAAGCTTCATCATTTGATTTCTTTTCTTGTAGTTCTATCTCGATCTCATTCAGTTGTGGGTGGACTGAAATAATACCCAGGTTCTTGTATATTGCCAGGTATTTACTCAATATGATCCCTAAAAAATAAATCCTTTCTTTGTAGCTGCTGTTCAATGTAATTGTGGCATATGTAGGATTATCATTATCATCAGAATCGATCATCACATCAACATGCCATCCGAAATCCCTGCACATATTATTGATATAATCCTGCAGTTCTGAGATAGTCGTAATACTGAAAGGATCGATTATGTAATCAAGTGTTTGTTTATCGATGATCAAGCCCTTCTCTTTTTTTAGCAACCAGTGGAATACGGGGGCCTGGATGATGACCTGATCTTCTCCAATTTCTTTTAAATTGGTTATTAATGATTTTGCATCTTCTATCGTGTCATAATATTGAAGTGCAATCTCTGTTAAGTCAATAGCTTCACGAATTGCTGCACTAAGATTGCCATGATGTTTATCAATCAAAGGCTGCAATTTACTTACATGTTCAGGTTCTAATGCAATATGTTTTCTCTGTACCATAACAAACTATAATTGATAAGAATATTGTATTTCCATTGTTCCCTTATATATAAATATCTTGTGGGGATTCGTGATTAAAAATATAATGAGTTGAATGAATATTCGATTAAATGAACAATTTCTGTAGATTAGGAAGTATTTTATAGAATAATGATGCAAATTTATATTTTTATACATACCATGCCATATTTTAAAATATAATCAACAAAAAACAATACAATTTGACAATCATATATTTATCTATCCCATTAAATAGGATATATGACATGATAATTAATGTACATTCAAAGAGGCTATAACAATGGATATAGCAAAACGAATTCAACTGGTAGTTGATAGATCTGCAAACTCTAAAAATGCTACAGATCAAGCTGTGAAAATGGCAAAAGAACTTAACGCCAAGCTTTCTTCACTATATGTAGTGAATACGCATATGCATAAGACCCCGAATGTTATCAAAGCTATGGTCCGGACAGGAAAGAAACAACTCATGACCATAAAAGAGACAGCTTCAAACATGAAGATCAATATAAACACATCAACGGTCCTGGTGGGGGGTCCTACAAATGATATCTTAAAGGAAACAAAGTCCAACCAGGCAGATCTTTTAATCATAGGTGCCGGAGAGAACAGTCCTAAAGGTAGTGTACCAGGGAAATTAATTCGAAAAGCCAAATGCAACCTCTTGCTGGTTAGAAGTAATCCGTCAATTAGAGATTTTAGCAAAATACTTGTACTTACCAATGATATTGAACTGGACAGGGCACCATTGTTTGCAGCAAACATGGCTAAGCGATACAGCGCAGAACTCACTGCATGCTACGTTGTTGATGTAGAGCAGGCAATGATCAAAGACAGGATTGTATATCTACAGGAGGCTTCAAACTGCAATATTGCCAGTATGCCTTACAGGACACTTGGTGAGAAAGTTCCAATCTCACCAACGTTGCTTGATAAACTGAACACAGATCAGATAAATGAAGGATATAGAATTATGGATACTGTAGCAAGGATTGCAAAGGATGCAGGTGTTGATGTTGATGTAAATTCAGTAATCCTTAAAGGCAAACCTGCTGAAGAGATCATCAGGTTTGCAGAAAAAGGGGATTTTGATTTGATAGTCATGGAACACTCATCAAGAAGTAAATTTTCACAACTTTTATTAGGAAGTATCCCTGAAAAAGTTGCCAGAAATGCTTCATGTTCCGTAATGATAGTAAACCGAGCTTCATGATTAAGCTCAATTGGGTATGAAAAAGACGATTGATTTATATAGCAAGCAGATAAAACTCAAAGAAGGATGAACTAAAATGGTAAAGAAAATTCAACTATTGGTTGACAGTTCTCCGGATTCAGATGTCACGGCCATGCGAGCTGTTAGTGTGGCCAGCCATCTTGATGCGGTGATTGTAGCGACAGAGATAAGAGATACGCGCAGATTTGATTCCTACAGTAAAAGCGAAAAAGCGAAGCAGTTATTCGGGCGCAAACTCGAAAGGATCAGCGATCTTGCGGCAGACAGAGGCGTCGAAATTTGTGATGATAGTAGTAAAGCTGTTGCAGATCAGTCAAAGGATATCCTAAAAGTTGCAGGCCATATCCACCCGAATGTGGTTGTATCAAGTGCACTTGATAGTGCAAGAAGAGTAGGGTTAAGTGATCGTGCAGCAGAATTGTTCAAATATTCTAAGCACAACCTGCTTTTAGTCAAAGACCCGCAACATGATGCAAGTGATTTCCAGAATATCCTTGTTTCTGCTGACAGCCCGTTCGACATCTCTGATTATACTGCTGATTTTGCTGAAAGATATAAAGCAAAGCTCACAGCTGTTAAGGTAGTAGACCTTGAAGAGGGTATGATCAGCGCGCGGCCTGTTTATTTATCTGAAGTGTCTTCATCACCGGCACCGGGAATGCCACGCAGACAACTTGGTGATACTATAAAGACATCAGAAACACTACTCACTAAAATGAAAGAGAGTGGAATAAGAAGAGGTCAGGCTATGGCAGATGCAGTAGCAAATGTTGCGCGTGATAGGGGAGTAAATGTTGAAACAAAAGTGCTAATTGGTAAAAGGGATGATGAGTTAGCGAACTTTACTAAACAGCAGCAGATCGACCTTCTGATGTTAGGGTCGGATAGAGAGAACCTGGTCAAACGGCTTATGCATAAAACGGCACCGGAATCCATTGTCCGGAAGGTTGATAGTTCAGTGTTTGCAGTAAGAAAAGTAGCATAGTTGCAGATATCCAGCCAAATCTGCTGGAACAAAATCCTCTCTTCGGTCGGATTTTCTTGACTGAAGCTTCGAAGAAGCTGAAGATTAGAAAATGTGAACGGAGTGAGCATTTTCGATATATCAAGTTATACTTGATATACTATATAAAATTTAAAAACCACAGAGGTTTGCAGAGAATTTATAACTCTGTTAACCTCTGATATGTAAATAACTGCAAGCGTTGTTGTGCAGTTACTTATGAAAAATTATTTTGTCATCTATTCTGGGCATCGACGACAAATAACTCAATAAGGTCATCCAGTACTGCACCATTGAGTCCGAGATTATCAGCAGCGTCTACCAATTCAAGATAAGAAACACCTTCGACCTCACAGAACTTGGCTGTATTTACATTTGAGAATGCAAGAGGCATTGAAAGTGTATTCTGAATCCATTTTACCAGAATACGGGACTGAGTACCCTTATCTACATCATTGAAAGATACATGAGAGTCGAATTCTTTAACAATCTG
>JAKRWB010000018.1 GCA_022353185.1 ANME-2 cluster archaeon
TGTCAACGGCGGTGTAAAAATCCCCATTTATGGCGGTCTAGAATTCCCCACCCCCATTTAAAGTTATCCCTCGATTTCACCCCTTACATCTAAAATTTTATTCACTACACATGAATTTAATCCATGCATCTTCCGTTCTTTAAGCCTGTAACTTTCCCCTTTAATGTTAATAGTAGTACAATGATGCAGAATCCTATCCAGAACAGCTGCAGCAATAACATGATCATGGAAGATGTCCCCCCATTCTCCGTATGATTTATTCGAAGTAAAAATAGTCGAGTTCCTCTCATACCGCCTTGATACAAGCTGAAAAAAGCAAAAAGCCCCCTCATTATCAAAAGGCAGATACCCCATTTCGTCAATAATCAGGAGCTTATACTTTGCCAGAGTCTTAAGTTTCCCCTCCAGCATATCCTCCCTATTGGCCATTTTCAGTTTTTCAACAAGAGTGTCTGCACGGGTAAAATAAACCGTAAGACCGGCTTTCACCGTCTCAATTCCCAGAGATATAGCAAGATGAGACTTACCCACACCAGGAGGTCCTAGAAAAACCACATTCTCAGCATTATGGACAAATCTCAAAGAAGCCAGATCGGAAATAACAGATCTATCTATCGAAGGTTGAAACTCAAAATCAAACTCCTCAAATCCTTTTTTAACCGGAAATCCCGCCAGTCTCATCCTCCTTTCCTGTGATGAAGCTTCCTTGTTCTTTTTCTCCTGATCTACCAGATAATCAAGTACATCCAGAGTAGTTTTACCATCTTTAGCAGCAATCTCAAGATAATTGTCCAGAATCGTATCAATGGTATCCAATTTTAAGTGCTGCAGATTAGCATGCAGTCTTTCATATGCGAGATTACTCATTGCTCACACCCCCACAAAGTGCCTCATAAACCGAAAGAGAACGTTTTTCCACATCAAGTTCTGAGAAATTTAGTGTACATGTAAACTGTTTTTCCTTCATTGTCACAATATTCTCATTCAAAATCTCTTTCAACAATCCGCTGAAATGCTCTTTTTTCCTTGATACTCTGCCACTTCCTGGCAGCAGATCATGTTCACAAACCT
>JAKRWB010000272.1 GCA_022353185.1 ANME-2 cluster archaeon
TGCGGGGGAAGGGATTCGAACCCTTGAACTCCTGCGAGAATAGATCTTGAGTCTATCACCTTTGGCCTGGCTTGGTTACCCCCGCACAGGGGAAATGGGAATTACCTGTCCTGAAGCGTCTCAACCTCTTCAACAATCCTGCGGCCCGCCGCAATCTCATCGATACTGTGAATAACAGCGCCCATATCCTCTATGACCTCTTTAATATGCTCATAGTCCAGGTCATCGCCTTCAATGGTCACCTTAATATTCTCGGTCTGCTGGTCAACTTCATAAAGGCTCAGGTTTACGCCACTTATGTTTTCCAGCTCGCTCAATGCCTTAGCATATTCAAGTATCAATGGATGATGAGGTTTCAAAACATCCAGAACCAAACGTCTAATTCCTACCACTTAATTTATCCATCCTGCTGTGTGTACTCTCAATACAAACAATAACTTATAACTCTTACTCTTGGGGGAGACTAATGTTCGTTTATATAGTTTTCATTTCAAATGAAATATATTGGCCAAAACCTTTCATTCTTAATGAAATGTATGCGAACTGAGTTAAGTGCCATCTGATCTGATTTGCATATAGTTGAACACGAAATTGTAAAACACCCCCATTTTAGAAACCCTTAAGTCAATTTCAACTCAACTGATTGCTAATGAAATTCCAGATACTGGATGCCGATTATACCTATGATGACCTTGAAAACCCAGTCATCCGCCTCTTTGGCCGGGATGATGCTGGTAAAAGTGTCTGCTGCTTCGTGCCCGGTTTCAAGCCCTACTTCTTCCTAAAACCACACCCCACACACAATCCTGATGAACTGGCAGGAAATATCAAAACCACCTTCAATGAGCATGTCACAGACGTACAGGTCACCCAGAGATTTGAACCCGTAGGCTACTTTAAAGCACCAATCACCATGCTCAAGGTCATCCTCAACGACCCAAAAGGCGTGCCTGCCATACGGGACGAAGTGCTTCAATTGCCCGGTGTTACCAGCATATATGAGACCGATATACTATTCCGCAACCGCTTCCTCATCGATTCAGGTATCGGCGGCATGTCCTGGGTAGAGACCGACTCCGAGCCGCTGCAGGAGGACAAGTTCAATGGCATCAGCATGTCTGGAGTGGACTGTCAGGTAAAGACCGTATCAGATACTATAACCCCGCTGGAAATCATCACCAACGCGCCTCTGCGGTATATGGCATTCGACATAGAATGCCTGCCAATTGACGGCGCCATGCCCACACCCGACCAAAGCCCGATAAGCATGATAAGCTGCGCCTTTGAGCCAGCCTGTAACGGCAAGAGCACCACGGTTCTGGTAGGCAAGGACGCTGACGGGCTTGATAATGATTCCGAGACCTATCCTGACGAAATAGGAATGCTTGAGCGGTTCTTTGAGATAATCAAAGAATACAACCCGGATGTATTTATCGGGTACAACTCGAACGGCTTCGACATACCATATATCGTGGACAGGATAAGTACCCTTGAGAAAGAGCGCAAGGTGAAAATAAAGTCGGTCATGGGTCGGGATGGTCGTTCCGTCTACTATCGCAAGATAGGCACTATGACCAAAATTAACATCACCGGGCGGGTGGTGGTGGACGCGCTCCCCATCATCAGGCGGGATTTCAGCCTGAAGCGTTACACACTCAAAAACTCTGCACAGGAATTGCTGGGCAGGGAAAAACTGGATGTCAAACCCTCAGAGATGGAAGAATACTGGCACGACACCGGTGATAAGTTCAAATTATTCGTGGATTATGCCAGGCGCGACTCTGAACTGGCAATGGAACTGGTACTCAAGCTCAGCCTGCTGGACAAGTTCTGGGCACTGTCCAGGGTAAGCGGCACCCTGGTGCAGGATATACTCGATGGCGGCCAGACCAATATGGTTGAGAATATTCTCATGAAAGAGTACCGCACCCATAACAGGGTGATGCCCCCTAAACCTGACAACGATTTATCAAAGCAGCGGCACATGATAAGTGATGAACTAAAGGGCGGCGAGGTACTGGACCCAAAAAAGGGGCTGCTGGAAGATGTGGTGATACTGGACTATAAGTCGCTCTACCCTACCATCATGATGGCCCACAACCTGTGCTATACCACCGAGATAGTCGACAAGGAACAGGAACCTGTTGAAAACTTTGAGACCACTCCCTCAGGCGGCAGGTTCGTATCTGCGCAGGTGCAAAAGGGTATTGTCCCTTCCATCCTGGCAGGGCTGCTGCAGAGCCGGGTTGAAACAAAGCAGAAGATGAAACATGCATCAGGGGACGAAGCCCGTGCCCTGGACGCCACTCAGCTGGCCCTCAAGATACTGCTTAACAGTTACTACGGATATTCGGGCTATACCAGGGCACGACTGTACAGTCTCACAATGGCGAATTCGGTGACCAGTTATGGCAGGGAGAATATCCTGAATACCAGGGACCTGGTGGAAACCCGGATTGGTAGCATATATCTCTCAAACGGCGATGCGCTTGTCGAGGAAGAACTGGCAGGGGCTGGACTCAAACGCGATGAATTGCAAAAGGTCGACCTGTCCGTGGTATACGGGGATACGGACAGTGTGTTCGTAAAACTGTTCCCTGAAGGCATCTCTTTGGAGAATGCCGGTGCTGTGGGACGGAAAATCGCCAGTATCGTATCTGCAAAACTACCTGACCCCATGGAACTTGAATTCGAAAGTTTTGCCAGGCGCTCAATATTCATTGCAAAGAAACGCTATGCATTATGGGTATTTGAACCATCAGCCGATGGCTGGTCTGATGGCATCAAGGTCAAAGGCATGGAAACAGTCAGGCGGGACTGGTGTGAACTTACCAGCAAGACCCTGAACCGGGTACTCGAACTGGTACTTAAAGAAGGCAGGGTCGAAGATGCTGTAGAATATGTGAGAGAAATAATCAACAGTGTGCGCAACATTGACCTTGAAAAAGACCCATCGGTCCTGGAAGACCTGACACTCACCCGCCGCTACACCAAGAAGAGCGAGAATTACCAGAACAAGCAGCCTCATGTCATGGTTATCGAGAAAATGAAAAAACGCTCCGGTTTTGTGCCGCCGATCGGGGACAGGATTCCCTTTGTTATAATAGCGGGTCCTGGACTGCTTGCTGACAAGGCAGAAGACCCTGAATATGTTAAAGATAACAATTTATCGCTGGATGTCAACTACTATATAAAGAAACAGATACTGCCCCCTGTAGAGCGTATCCTGCGTGAATTTGGAGTGGATGCATCGTTTTTGGATTATGACGAAAAGCAAAAGGGACTGGGAGATTTCGGCGGTAGTGGTAGTGTTGTGAGAGAACATGTGGCCACCCAGGGGGACAGTGAACCAAAAAAACCGAAAAAAAGCCAATCAAAATTATTTGATTTTTAATTTCAATGAGGAGTTTAACATGGAAGTCCATCACATTAACAGTTCGCCATACGATGCCAACGCATACCTGATAGTGGCACCAGGACCAGTGTTGATAGATGTGGGTATGAATGCATCCTATGTACTTGACCGGATATCAGGCATAATGGAGCCCACTGATATAGAGACCATAATCCTGACCCACGGTCATTATGACCACTGGGGTGCGGTAGAGGAAATAAGCAACGCAACCGGGGCTGATATCGTCATCCACGCAGAAGATGCGCCCATGCTCACAGATAGTGTGGCCAGTGCGGCTGCAATGTTCAGTGGTCAGGCGGCATCTTTTAGTCCTAAAAGGCTGCTGCATGAAGGCGATAACATCGACCTGGGGAACGATAGTAGTCTTGAGGTCATCCATACGCCGGGACACACACCTGGATGTATATGTCTGTACCATGCGCCTACAAAGTCATTGTTCTCAGGCGATACCGTGTTCCAGGGTGGCGGTTTTGGACGCACTGACCTTGCGGGCGGTGACCAGCACTTGCTTTTGGAATCATTGGAAAGACTGGCCGGAATGGATGTGGATGTGTTCTATCCAGGGCACGGTGATGTGGCAGCCGATGATGCAACAGGCCAGATACGGATGTCACTGCAA
>JAKRWB010000019.1 GCA_022353185.1 ANME-2 cluster archaeon
AACACGACCTGGCACACTAATACGATGGAATGCAATTCAATCGATACTCGAAGAATCAATTATGGAAAACACAATTGCAATAGATATTGGCGCATTTGATGGATATATTTTAGGTGAATTAAAAAAAGAAATCAACTTTATTCCACTTTTACTTGACATTGATATTGAAGGGCTGAAAATTGCAAAAACACAGAATATTTCCCCGCTTCTGGCATCTGGAACACATATCCCACTTAAAAATAATTCAGTAGAACTGGTGCTGTGTTTAGATGTCATAGAGCACATTTACGATGAAACGGTGCTTTTAAAAGAAATTACTAGAGTTTTAAAAAAAGATGGAATTTTAGTTTTTTCAACACCTATTGCAGATAGAAAACTTGTTTTTTTTATGAGCGCAGAACAAATGAAGCAAATACACCTGCAATGGGGACATGTTAAATTGGGATACACTTCTCAAGAATTGCGCTACTTGTTTAAGATGGCAAATTTAAACATTATATCTGTATCACAATATTTTAACATACTAACTAGATATATATACTATCTGTTATTCATCTGTCATCTTCCTATTCCGGGTAGGATTAAACAAGTTCTATTTAAAATTGGACCATGGTCTGAACGGTTTGTAAGAACCGGCGGTCTTGAGCATTTGATTGTGGCAAAGAAGATGGAAGAATGAACAGCAACCTCAGAAAATCAACTGCTATCGGTATATTGTGGACTGGAATATCACAGTTATCAACACAGGTTTTTCGATTTATTGTTATTATAATTCTTGCTCGGTTATTACACCCGGAAGAATTTGGAATAGTGGGATTAGCAGCGATATTCATAGGATTTATTAGTACTGTTAATGAGTTGGGAATGAGTGCCGCAATAATTCAACGAAAGGATGTGGATGAAACACATCTTTCAACATCATTCTGGGCAAGCGTGGGTACTGGTATAACCCTATTTGTTCTGACTGTACTTGTTTCGCCACTCGTTGCAGATTTTTTTCAAGAAGACCTCGTTCAGCCGATACTAATTATTACTGCAATAGGTCTTGTAATCGGTTCTTTCAGCGTCGTTCATAGAGCATTACTTGAAAAAAGTCTCGATTTTAAGAAAATAACAATTACTGAAGTTTGTGCTGCATACGTTTCAGGTATAATATCCATTTTGTTGGCAATTAGTGGTTATGGTGTGTGGAGTCTCGTATTTGGCGGACTTGTCGGCAATTTCATCTCAGTTATCATATTATGGAAAATAAGTGCATGGAGACCTTCATTAAAATTCAGCTTTGCGCATTTTAAGGAACTGTTTGGTTTTGGTGGTCATGTTATGGGTTCTCGGCTTCTTAATTATATAGACTCAAATATGGATTATCTGGTTGTTGGAAAACTGCTTGGTGCGGTTGCATTGGGGTACTATACTCTTGCATATCATTTGATAACATTTCCTTTGCACAAGATATCCATAATTGTCACAAGAGTAACATTTCCCGCATTTTCAACAATCCAGGATGACAATGATACCTTAAGGAAAGGGTATCTTAAAGTTGTGCGGTATATATCATTAATCACGTTTCCAATGCTCGCAGGGATGTTTGTTGTTGCTCCGGAATTTGTCGTGGTTGTTTTCGGTACAAAATGGGCTCCAATGATATTACCATTACAAATTCTTTGCTTAGCAGGTGCACTAAAATCTGTTGGGACAACAGTAGGCTCGATATTGCTTTCAAAAGGCCGGGCAGACATACAATTCAAATGGAACATCTTGACTGCAATTTTGCTGCCGATAGCGGTTCTATTAGGTGCAAATTATGGAATAGTAGGAGTTGCAGCGGCAATTACTGTTATGACGATATCCCTATTTCCAATCATTCAAATGATAACAAATAAATTAATAGAT
>JAKRWB010000273.1 GCA_022353185.1 ANME-2 cluster archaeon
CCTTGCTATTGCTACTCGTTGCTGCTGTCCACCAGATAATTGTGCAGGGAAATACGTTCCACGATCAGATAATCCAACGGTCTCTAGCAGTTTTCTTGATTTTTCTTCTATCTCAAGCTCTGGGAATTCATGTATCTTCATTGGAAGCTGAATATTTTCAAGGGCTGTTAGTGTAGGATATAGATTAAAAGTCTGAAATACAAATCCTATTTTTTTGCCTCTTATGCGCGCCAGGTCCTCTTCGCTAAATTTCGATATATCCTTACTTTCAAGGAGAATTTTTCCGCTGGTAGGCATATCCAGACATCCGATCATATTTAGCATCGTGGACTTCCCGCAGCCGCTAGGTCCTGTTATCGCAACAGATTCACCTTTTTGGATAGCCAGGTCTATTCCTTGTAGTGCTGGTACGTCGAACTCTCCCATATGGTATATTTTCCAGACGTCCTGTAGTTCGATTATAGCTTTCATCATATCACAATACCGAAAATTGCTTTGCGATCATTGTATTCAACCTCCGATACCTTCGAATAACATATTTATCTTTTCAGATATGTCACTGGAAAAGGAATAATCGCTCTCAGATTTCAACCACACGATCAGAGAATGAAAATAAATGGCTGTTAGATTTTCAGCTGCTTTCTTGACATTAATATGATTTTTCATATCTCTTTTTTTTACACCCTCTTCAAGAAAATCGTAGAGAATTTTACTAAGGCGATGGATGCTATTTTTAGGTTCATCATGTCTTAAACCAGTATGCATAATATTTCGGTGATATTCAAACATCAACAATTTTGTAAGTTCTTTGTTTTTTTCATAGCTTTCTGCAAGAAATACCAGTGAATTTTTTATTTTATAGGAATGCTTTTTACGGTTTCTTTTTCAATAAGATCATAATTTAGCTCATTTTTTTGTTCTCCGAAGTACATGAGGAGTGCCTCTTTAGTCGGAAAATAATTAAAAAATGTACTTTTAGCTATCCCGGCCTCTTTTGTAATCTCATCAATGGTAGTATTTTCGAATCCCTTTTCTTTGAATAATCTTCCAGATACTTCAAAAATCTTATTTTTTGTTTCCAGTTTCTTTTTTTCACGCGGGGACATGATACCATCTTTGTATTTATTAATGACTCTGGTCATATTTAATGGTGTTGGTGTTTGAGATCAATTACACAACTTTCCCCATTATTCCATCGATAATGAACCAAAGCAGCAGGTAGCAGAATTAGAAAAGACTATTAGAATTTTAAAAGAAGCGAATAGATATATTGAATTAGCAAATAAGATATTGGAAGAAAATAGTGTTACAAGACCGGGAGATATACTCGAAAAAAAGGAGACATAAAATGTCAAACAAAATTAAACTGACAGAAGGATTCATGTGCTTTGAGATGAATCAGATCGGAGTTATTCGAACTCCATATACTAAAAATACACCGAATCAGCCAGTGGAGGAGGACGAGGGAGATTTCCGTATAGTAGTTGAGCCCCAATATACCGATGGACTCTATAAACTTGCCAGTTTTCGCTACATGTATGTTATTTACTATATACATCAAGTTAAGCAAGAGCAGTCAATGATTGTGTCTCCTCCATGGGCTGGTGGTGCAAAGGTAGGCGTGTTTGCAAGCAGGTCTCCTGTTCGCCCGAATCACATCGGGATTAGCATTGTTCGTATAAAAAGCATCATAAATAACGAGATTTTAACATCGGGCCTGGATGCCTTCGATGGAACTCCTGTGCTTGATATCAAGCCATATATAAAAGATCTTGATGTAAAATCCGATGCTAATAATGGTTGGATCGAAGAGATGGATGGCCATGAACATCTCAGTTAACATAGTAAAAGTATTCCCCATGATTATTGAGTCTTTTTTTTTTCTGGTCTTTTGAACTATAACGAACCGCAGATGAACGTACTATTATACCTTTCGATAGATTTCGCATGCAGTATCTGCGGTTAATAGAACTGATTAATAAGTGTAACCAGAAAATAATAAAAAGTCTCTGAAATAAGGGCAATCTATAAATTAAGACACCACCCAAAATTACCAGACATACACACTTAATATTTTCGATTCATCACCATAAACTTTTAAACCACCACCAACCATACTCCATAAAAATGTCTCTCACAAAATCCTTCCTGAAAAACTACCTCACCACCGCCCGCAGTGTCATCACCCACCCCCGCAAGTTCTACCAGGACATGCCCGTGTCAGGTTCTCTCAAGGAACCCCTGAACTTTGCATTCATGACAATCTTGATGGTATCAATCCTGTGTGCCGTCATTATCATATCCTTGGCACTGATTTTTCCTTCAGACGATGGCTGGCTACTGGGGGTCGGGAGTTGCTACAGGAATATGGCCGCCGGGAGCTGACCCGTATGAACCTGAGACCTGGGGGAACCTGGAGTTCTTATAATCGTAAAATAATACAACATCCGCAAGAAAACTACTATAATGAAGAAAAATTTTCTTAAACCATAGATTTTTAAATGATATGAATTAAATAAATCCATACAATGCCCTCCACAAGAACATTCCTCAAAAACTACTTCGCCACCGTCCGCAGCGTCATCACCCAGCCCCGTCAGTTCTACCAGGACATGCCTACATCAGGCGGCCTCAAAGAACCCATAGGCTTCGCGGCCCTGACCATCCTTATGGCATCACTGCTGTGTATAAATGTATTTATGTTAGTCAGTATTCCATTCATTTTCTTGGATTCAGACCTGGCTTTCTTCATTTTCTTACTCTTTCCCAAATTTATATTCTTTGTCTTCATCATGCTGGCATTAATTTCCATAAATGCTATTCTGTGCCATATCATACTCAAGATATTCGGTGCAAAAGGCAGCATCGAAGCCACACTGCGGGTCTTCTGTTACAATCTCGCAATCTCCTATGTGATCCTCCTGGCTGTATTTATCTTCATAATGGTCTTTATTCTGGCAAATGGAATAAGTCTGCTGCATGGAGTCCTTTATTTTATATCGTTCATCATCATCATAGCGGTCTTATTAGGATCTGTGTTTTACGGTTTCTACATGCTGTTTGAGGGGTTATCACAAGCCCACCATATATCTATGAAACGCGTGGTTCTGGCAGAAGTATTCGGTATTCCCAACGCTTTGTTCCTGCTGATTGTCCTTATGATGGGTTTTAATCTTGTCACACAACAATTAGAAACATTTGGACCTTCGTCCTGGTACCCGACGGACCCGGACCTCTCTATTCCAACCGCGCAATCCACCATAAGGGCGGTCGAGGGTCCGTCACCAGTCATTGACGGCCACTATGTCGGGGACAATAAATGGTTAAGATCGCAGATAACAACCTTCACTATAGAAGATGTACTATACACTATAACTACCACTCACGATAGTGAAAACCTATACATTCTGATCATATGGGAGAGCGGCCCCACCTGGAACAATTCCATAGACATCCGATTTGAACAGGACGGGGATTCCCACGACCATAACCTGGCAACAGGCCGCACCGATTACAAGTACAACGGCGCTGTAATGGACGGACCCGGTAACTTTAACGATGGCCACTTTATGGGAGGGTTGAATGAAATGCAAAACGGAAAGGTTATTGGTACCCATAGTGACGGGAGATGGGTCCAGGAGTGGGTAGTCCCACTCAAAAGCACAGACCCTGGAGATATCAATATAGAAAACTTCCCTGCCACACTGGGCTTTGTTATTTTCGACTGGGGGCCGGGAGTTACAACGGGAATATGGCCGCCCGGAGCAGACCCAGATGAACCAGAGACCTGGGGGAATCTGGAGCTTTTATAACCGTAAAAAATCACACAATAAAGGAAGAAATGGATTTATCAGATAAAAAATTAGACTTTAAACCATAAATTTTTAAATACAATGAATCCAATCAATCCATATAATGTCACGCGCACAAACCTTCCTGAAAGATTACATCTCCACCGCTAAAACCATTATCACTCAACCCAGCAGCTTCTTCCGGGATATGCCTGTTGAAGGCGGTTTCAGGGACCCCCTGAGTTTTGCGGTCCTGACTGTCTTCATTATTTCGCTATTGTACGCACCCATTATGCTCATATCCTGGGCTCCCTTGTTTTCCGAGGGTTTTAGTCTGATCTATATCATTATCGGACTGGTCGCTGCGTTCCTGTATTTCTTCTTCGTGATGCTGATATCCATTCCCATAAACGGTATCATTTACCATATCCTGGTCAAGATATTCGGCGCCAGGGGCAGTCTGGAAGCTACGATACGGGTCTTCTGCTATTACCTGGCAGTCACCCTCGTGTTCGTTCCCATGGTTCTGGTATTCGTATTGTTCTTCTACCTGGCAGAGACTGCCGGATGGGAAGGTATCTGGATAGTAATACTATCCATTGGATTGTTATTGGGAATGATAGCACCAATCCTCTACAGTTACTATGTGCTTTTCGTGGGTTTTAAAGTGGTCCATTCCCTTTCAATGATACGAATCATACTGGCACTGGTCGTTATTCCCATGATCCTGGGCATGCTATTGGTAGCTGCTTTGATAGGACTGATATTGATTGCATCTTTTAGTACCGACTCGATGTATTCAGACCAATCCCCGTTAGTGTACTCTGAGGAGCACTATACTTCGTTACCCTTTGGATATATTCCTGTCGTATATGGTTCGGCACCAGTGATCGACGGCCGTTATTCCTTTAATGAAGATACATGGTATGAGACAGAGTATATCAATTTTGAGCGGTACAAAATCCCGGGAGACCCCAATTCAGAGGTAATATACTACTCCATGGCTGCTAAGCATGATAGAGAAAACCTGTACATACTTATCAGGTGGGACGGAGACCCTACCTGGCAGAGTTCCCTTGATCTGCGCTTTGAACAGGACGGGGACTTCCATGACCAGGATCTTGGAACGGGTGTCATCGATTACAAGATGAACAGTATAAAGGACCCGAGCAGCCTGGTCGATAGCCATTATATGGGAGAGGACTCTGAAGCGCAAAATGGAACGGTCAAGGGAGACTATACACGCGGGGAATGGGCAGTGGAATGGGTGATACCACTTCAAGGTACAGATCCCGGAGATATCAATATAGAAAACTTCCCTACCACTTTGGGTTTTATTGTTATCGATTGGGGGTCAGGGGTTGATACAGTACTATGGCCTCCGGGAGCAGACCCTTATGAACCTGAGACCTGGGGTAACCTCGAGCTCGAAAGTTACTAGAATAACAACACATTCGTAAGAAAAAAAATATTGTGGTTGAAAAATTGATTTTATACCATAGATTTTTAAATAACATGAATTAAATAAATCTATACAATGTCTTCCGCAAAAACGTATCTGAAAAACTACATTGCCACAACCAGCAGCGTCATCACCCACCCCCGCCGGTTCTACCAGGACATGACCGTATCAGGCGGCCTCACTGAACCCATGGTCTTTGCGGTCCTGACCATCTTCATCGTATCGCTACTGTATATACCCATCATGCTCATATCCTGGGGACCCTACCTTCCCCTGGATTCTGATATGGTTCTCACCCTGATAATAATGGGCGCCATGTTCCTGTACTCCTTCTTCGCCATGCTGATATCCATTCCCATAAACAGCATCTTATACCACATCATGCTCAAGATATTCGGTGCAAAAGGCAGCCTGGAAGCCACACTGCGGGTATTCTGCTATTACCTGGCAATCTCGCTGGTAGTACTTCCCGTTGCGGCCGTAATAGTAATAATATTCTATCTTGCAGAGGTCACAGGGGCTGAGGGCATCGTATTCCAGATACTGGCGTTTGTTCTAATGCTGGCCATGATGATACCCATCATCTATAGTTTATATGTGCTCATTGTTGGATTCTCAGAGGTCCACCAGATCTCAATGAAACGTGTGATTCTGGCATTGCTCATCATACCCACTGCCCTGTTCCTGATATTGGCAGTCATTGTGGTTGGATCGGTATTTATCGCAGGTTACTAAAACTCGGTACAGTACCCTTCAGGAATGATATTGTAACTGCAAAACTAAATAAAAAAAGTACAAAGGCAGCTGCAGAAATACCGGCTGACAGGTTTATTGGTTTAAAGAAAATTGCCTGGCATCAGGATACCAATTAGTATATAAATTTATAGGGATTGTAATACCAACGTGTTTATATACTCCTAGGTATTACAATACCAATGATATGAATATCACAGACTTCACCATTCAAAATCCCTGGTGGAAGGGAAGAAGCCACATACAAGATGATAAGCACATCATAAATTATTCAGACAAAAAATACCAGTGGCATCCACCCGTATTGGATGAACTGGAACTCATATCTGGCAATATATTTTCCATAAGGGGCCCCCGCCAGGTGGGAAAGACCACACTGATAAAACTCATGGTACGCTCACTTCTCGAGAAAAGCATACCTGAAAATGCCATATTCTATGCCTCATGTGACGCACTCATAGACCATATTGAGCTCCTGAAACTGGTACGTGCATATCTGGAAATAGCTGCATCAAGGAATCTGGACCGAACATTCATCTTTCTCGACGAGGTATCTGGTATAGAAAACTGGCAAAAGTCTGTAAAACTTCTGGTGGACTCGGGAGAACTTTCAGGCACATGCCTTGTCCTCACCGGCTCCCATACACTTGACATCAAGTACGGTTTTGAAAGGCTGCCCGGCAGGACAGGTAAACGCGGTAGGGACTTTTTGCTCTTACCCCTCACCTTCAGTGAATTCGTATCTCTTGTCCGGCCTGACATCAAAACAGGTTTTGAATCCGCCCGTTCACTCTCCCTTCATGAAATAAACCATGCGGCAACCTTGGCACTCCCCTATGAAAATGACCTGAGGGTCCTGTTCGACCAATACCTGGAAGTTGGAGGTTTTCCCCTTGCCATAAATGAATTCTATGTAAACCATGGGATACCTGATTATATCTATGAGGTTTACACCCGTTGGGTGATAGGTGACATTGCAAAATGGGGCAAACAGGAGAAAATATTAAAGCAGATGTTGAGAACAGCGCTACTGAAAATGAGTACAGCAGTAAGCTGGGATTCCTTTGCAAAGGATGCAGAAATAAAAAGCCATAAGACAGTCAGTTCATATGCAGAAGACCTTGAGAACATGTTCGTCCTGTTCGTCTTATACCACATCGACCTCAATAAAAAAGCAGCCGACTATAAAAAGAACAAGAAAATATATTTCTATGACCCCTTCATCCACCACATGTTCAACCGGATGCTTAATTTCAAGGAAACAGAAATAACTCCGGCACTCATAGAATCAGTGGCTGTGGTCCACTGTGCAAGAGCTGCAAAAAAAGCATTCCCGCAGGCTTCGGCCAATGATGTGGCGTTCTACTGGAAGAATAAACGCGAAACCGACATCGTGCTGATTACAAAGAACAACCTGTTGGGTGTGGAAGTGAAATACCAGGAAAGAATCTCAAAACAGGACTTCCAATCCCTGCATCATTTTAAGCAAGGTATTGTTGCGTCAAAGACCATGTTCATGACAGGGGATGAATATTCGGTAATTCCTGTACATATCCTGCTTGCAGTTCTCTAAAAAATATGACAAAATCAGACAGGATAAACAGGATTGACAGGATCCGATCCAATCCTGTTTATCCTGTAAATCCTGTCAAAAGATTTGATTTTAGAAATCAGTCATGACCCTGTACTGGTCAACCTCAGCCTTTTGCATGTCTTCCAGGAACATCTCAGCAGCCTGGCGCACGTCCTTGGCCTTGGTAATTGCCCTGCCGACCACAATAATATCGGCTCCGGCACCACAGGCATCGCTTACTTTCGCCGAGCCTTCCTCCAGCTTGCCTATGCCGCCTGCAACAGCAACCAGCAACTTTGGATGGATCTTCTTCATATCAGGGATACTGCCCCATGCGTATGCGCTGTCCTCAGCATCAATGGCCCTGTGCAGTTCAATGATATCCGGCTTCACGCTCAGGTCCTTCAACACCTTGACCGGGTCAGCCACGTTGAGCATATCAATACAAGCATAGATGCCGGTCTTCTTGGCTTCCTTGATGGCCTTCTCAATAGTAGAGAGCGGCGCCAGTCCTGATATTACAATAGCATCAGCAGTAGCATCAGCCACCATCCTGGCCTCCAGATTGCCGGTATCCAGGGTCTTCAGGTCAGCCACAATGAACGCATTGGGCCGCGCTGCGCGTATCTTTGACACCACATCAAGGCCGTAGCGTTTGATGAGAGGAGTACCAGCCTCTATGATCAGGTGGTCGCTCTGTGGCAACTGTTTCAAGACCTTATTAACGAAATCCATATCCGGGATATCGATGGCCACTTGTAGATATGGTGGGTCAAACAACCTGGTCACATTGAATCCCATTATAGGATGCATGGTCCTATCCTTCTCCTTTAACACGGTATCAACATCTGGGAAGCCTTCCATGGCCCTTTGCACTGCCAGTTTAGTGGCTCCATAGTTGTACCTGTATATCTTACTATAATCCTCAGCCTGCGGGTGGATGAACACGCTGGCAATAACAACCAAATCCTCAGCCTGTTCTTTTGGTATGATACCTTCATCCAGGGCATCAGCCACTGCCCGTGCAACAGCACTCTGGGCCGGCCCGAATATCTTGGCTGCACCCTCCATATTTTGTACCGTCACCTTTGGTACGATGAGCGTTGCAGGTTTGGTAAGCAGGTTTGGCCGTATCACAGAAAGCAAGGGTGTGTGCCCTGCAGATAACTGTGTGAACCCGGCAGCAAAAGCCTGCCCTACAGGCCCGTTCTTGTCTCCAATAATAATATCAACATGCGCGAGTTCTGGTGCCTCGCCAATGAGTGCTTCTCCGATCAAAAACAATATTTTTACACCTCGAATTGGTAGTAACGATAAAAAAGTACTTAAGGATACCGTGAAACCTGCCCGGTATTTCAATTTCAACCCGGGAAAACTTAATAATCCACATCAACTCTCTATCCCCTATGCCCGATATCGCAACGGACTGTGCCGGAATCAATCGCACCAGTATTATGTCCATCCTGACCTTTGGGCTTTTTATAGTTTTTATGGCCGTACTGTCCCTTATCCCCATGCTGCCCGAAGTTTCCGGCGAACTGGGCGTGAGTAAACCCCTGATGGGGATAATAATGGGCTCTTTCATGGTTTTCATGGCAATACCCCAGGTCCCGATCGGCGTACTCTCAGACAGGTACGGTCGCCGCCCGTTTGTCACGGCAGGCATTTTGGTATTCAGCTTTGGATTGCTCATCTTCGGCACTGCCGAATCAGGAATGCAATTACTGGTAGCCCGTTCCATATCGGGCCTGGGCGTGGCCATGTTCTTGCCTACCGCCTATACCATTGTGAACGACATCTATCCCATCAGGGAAAGAGGAAAAGGATTTGGCATCATCAGCATGGCAGTGGGCCTGGGCACTGTTGGCGGCTACATATTAGGCGGTGTGGTGGGCGGGCTGTTCGGATGGAGAATCGTATTTTTGTCCATGGCAGGAGTATCATTACTGCTGGCAGTGACCACATTTCTTTGGTTGACCGAGACCAGTTCCCGCACAAAGCATAGCGATTTCGGGGTCAGGAAAATACTGGTGGCCACATTGTTGATGTTCAGAGACAGAACCCTGTTGATGGCAGGTTTGGTAAGTATGCTATGCGGAATTTCAGTCATCGGAGCATCCTATGTGCTTCCCTTCTTTGCCACTGGTACTGTTACTCCCGTCCAGATGGGATTCATATTCATTCCTTACGCCATAACCAGTAGTTTTGGCGCATATCTGACTGGTTTTCTGAGTGACAGGGTAGGGCGAAAGCTCCCCCTCGTCGCTATGGTATTACTTGGCGGGGGAGCACTGTTACTCCTGTCGCATGTAACCCTCACTCCACTGGCGATTGCCATAAATTTCGGATTTGTGGGACTGTGCCTTGGGCCTGTTGTCACCTTGTCCACTGCCATACTGGCAGACCATGTAATGAAAAATGATGTACGCACCCTGGGTACTGCTATCGGCGCCTTTAATATGATCAGGTGGCTGGGGGCTGCAACCGGACCTTTGGTTGCCGGCCTCATCCTTGAACTCGCTGATGCCAGGACCTGTTTTTTCGTATTGGGCATACTTACACTATGTGCCACCATAATCTCGCTTTTCCTGAAAGAAACGCTGGAATAGACTGCTTTTCAACCGTTGCATATTTGCCACAATGTGTACACAATATTTATATATAATAAACCCTAACTACAGGTTAGTAACCCACTGTTACTAACGGCGTGTTACTAACATTGCGTAAACAATAAGTAAACATCAGGATTAACAGGTCTATGGAATCGACTCAACTGCTTGACATACTGGGAAACGAGAACCGCAGGAAAATCCTCCAACTACTTGCCTCCAGGCCCTGCTACGTCGGCGAGATAACCGAACGTATCGGGCTTGGAGCCAAAGCGGTTCTGGGACATCTGGATATGCTTGAGCAGAATGGCATGATACGTGCAGACACTAACGAAAAGCGGCGGAAATATTACCAGATAACAGAAAATCTGAAACTGGAAGTGTTTCTGTCGCCCTACTCCTATACAGTAGAAACAAGTACGGTCCATCAGCATCCGTCAGGGGATGGAGTAGAGGAACCATTCCCTGCCCAGGCAGATGAACCAAAGGCCGTAGATGCCCTGAAAGAACTTAACCGCAAACTCTTTGAACTGGAATCGAGGCGGCGGGGGTTGGCAAACCAACAGCGAAATATCGAAGGCAAGATGACAGATGTCATGGCACAGTGCATCGATTTGGTACATGAGGTAGCACTAGACCATCTGGAAGCTGACATATTGATGACAGTAATAAAGGAACCCCAGAACAGGCGTTCCCTTTCCATGAATATGGGACTTCCTGAATACTTCATTGAAACGCAGATCCAGTCATTGATCGAGCGTGGTGTAATGAACGAACGGCAGATAAACAATAGACAATTGTTAACGCTGATAGATGGATGAACAGAATGAATAATATAGATAAAAAGGATAATAGTTATATCACTATAAATTAAATTACAATTACAGAAAAACAAAGGAGAAATAAATAATGGCCAAAGATTTAACACTCCGGGTCGCTGAATCCCATCACAGGGATGTAGGGCGTGATATCGCCCGTATCGAGCGTGAAAAGATGGAAGAGCTCGATCTGGTGAGTGGCGATTACATAGAGATCAGTGGCAAGGACACCACCTATGCTATTGTATGGCCTGCTTACCCCGAGGACAGGGGTAAGGAGGTGTTAAGGATTGATGGCAATATCAGGAATAACGCCCGGGTGAGCCTGGATGATAAGGTAATGATCAAAAAGGCAGAGGCTAAGGAAGCAAAGAGGGTCACCCTTGCACCAACGCAGGCTGTCAGGATGGTGGGAGGAGCACAGTACATTCACAGGCTGCTGGAAGGCCGGCCTATCAAGAAAGGACAGCAGATAAGGATCGAGACGGTCAGCAATCCATTGAACTTTGTTGTGGTGACCACACAGCCTACCGGTCCGGTGTTCGTGGGTAAGAGCACGACCATTCACCTTAAAGAAGAGGTTGTCAACCAGAGCGAACTTATCAGTGCACCACATACCACATATGAGGATATCGGGGGTTTGAGACGCGAAATAGAACTAGTCAGGGAGATGATAGAACTTCCGTTGCGCCATCCGGAACTATTCCAGAAACTGGGAATTGAACCGCCAAAAGGCGTCCTGCTCCACGGGCCGCCAGGCACGGGTAAGACCCTGATAGCAAAGGCAGTAGCTAACGAAACCGATGCTAATTTTGTGTCCATCAGCGGTCCCGAGATTGTATCCAAGTATTACGGCGAGAGTGAAAAGCATCTCAGGGACATCTTTGATGAGGCTGAAAAGAATTCTCCCACTATCATATTTATTGATGAAATTGATAGTATCGCTCCCAAGCGGGGCGAGGTTACCGGCGAAGTAGAACGCAGGGTGGTCGCCCAGCTGCTCAGTCTGATGGACGGGCTAAAGACCAGGGGCGAGGTCATTGTCATTGCTGCTACGAACAGGCCCAATTCCATTGATGAAGCACTACGCAGGGGCGGCAGGTTCGACCGTGAGATAGAGATAGGTATCCCGGATGTTAACGGCAGGCTGGAGATTCTCCAGGTGCACACACGTGGTATGCCGCTCACAACCGAACTCAGGGGTGAAGGAAATGATAACGGCAAACTTAAGATGATAGCCGACCGCACACATGGGTTTGTCGGCGCTGACCTGTCCTCACTGTGCAAGGAAGCTGCCATGCACGCATTGCGTAAGTTCCTTCCAGAGATAAACCTTGATGAAGAAATACCTGATGAAGTGCTGGACAAACTGATAGTGACCACTGTTGATTTCGAGGATGCATTGAAGAACATTGAACCTTCGGCATTGAGGGAAGTGTTCTTTGAGGTACCCCAGGTGAAATGGGACGATATCGGCGGACAAGATGAAGTCAAGAAAGGATTGATCGAGGCAGTTGAATGGCCGTTGAAGTATCCGGAAGCCTTCGAAGCTATCAAGACCAAACCGCCAAAGGGTATTCTGCTCTTTGGTCCGCCCGGGACGGGTAAGACAATGCTGGCCAAGGCGGTGGCTAATGAGAGCGAGGCAAACTTCATCAGTATCAAGGGCCCTGAACTTCTGAGCAAGTATGTTGGCGAAAGCGAAAAGGCAGTGCGTGAAGTGTTCAGGAAAGCCAGACAAGCCAGTCCTACAATCATCTTCTTTGATGAATTGGACAGCATTGCCCCCACCCGACATACCGGGAATGACAATCATGTAACTGAGCGAGTAATTAGCCAGATACTCACTGAGATGGACGGTATGGAAGAGCTAAAGGACGTGCTGGTGATTGCGGCGACAAATCGGCCTGATATGGTGGATGCTGCACTGCTGAGGCCCGGACGGCTGGATCGGTTGATATACATCATGCCACCAGATAACGAAGCAAGGAAAGCCATATTCCAGATACACATGAAGGATAAAACCGTTAAGGACGTTGACTTGAACGAACTGGCAAGAATGACTGATGGATACGTGGGTGCTGATATAGAAGCAATATGCCGTGAGGCATCCATCGTAGCACTACGTGGGATAATCAAACCGGGTTTAACAAGGGAAGAGGTAAAAGAACTTTCCAAATCCATAACTATTGATATGGGACATTTTGACCAGGCATTGGCCAGGGTTAAACCCACAACGTCAAGGAACAAACTTCAGGACTATTCGAAAGTAGCCCAGGAATTTGCCAGGTATTCCACTGTGGGTGCAAAGAGTGAAGATGAAGAGAAACTTGGAATATACGCATAAGAGTGCAGATAAAATTAATGAGGTGAATAAGAATGAGGGACAGACGAAGAAGGGACATGTTTGAAGACATATTTGAAGAAATGTTTGAAGACATGAACGAGATGCTTGGAAACGTGTTGAATTCCAGGTTGGAAGCGGGTGAAAGTGCAAACGGTGAACCCATGGTGTGGGGTTTTTCCATGACCCAGAGAGGTGACGGGCCCCCTGAGATAAGGGAGTTCGGGAACGTGGATCTGCGACCTGCATTCGGATTGCCAGATGAGATGGAAGCCCACCTCCAGCAAATTGAGGTTGGCATGAGGAAGCCCCTTATCGATATCATGGAGGCTGAGGACTCGCTTCATGTGGTGGTTGAGATGCCGGGTGTTTCCAAGAAGGATATTACTCTTGATTCCAACGGGACTACGCTGGATATCAAGGCACTTACCGAGGACAGGAAGTATTCCGAGCATGTGGAACTGCCTGCCAAGGTGCTGCCGGATTCGGCAGAAGCCACTTATAAGAATGGTGTGCTGGAAGTGATTTTCCAGTACGATAAGTCTGATAAGCGCTCTATTAAGTTAAGGTAAATTAGGCCTTGATACATTTTTGCGCCGGTGATGTGTGGTTTTACCGGCGCATATCATCTTTTATTATATTTTACGTATTGTGTCAACAAGACTATCAATGTTTTTTTTGCCAAAGGTATCACCTTTTGTTTTTTTGTTTATCCAAACGCTAATATATTAAAAAAAAATTCAAGATGCAAGATGAGCTATCTTTGTTCATTTATAGGTAGTAGTCTAATGCGAATTCCAAAATCTTCAATAATAACAATGGCCCCTTTTTCTAAATCATCTTTAATACTCGAAATATTTGATGATAAAAGTGAGTTTACATGCTCGGGAGATTGATCTTGCAGTCGAAAAATTATTACCGAAGGTTTATTTGAATGGGTATATGCCAATATATTTCCGAAATCTAAATCCGCACTTAATATAACCATATCTTGTTCGGTTGCATAATCAAAGATTTCTTTATCTTTTGATTTTCCCATGCCGAGTTCATTGACCCTGACAGCTTTATATCCAATACCCATTAAGTGAGAGACTGTTTTAGGAGATAGTGGCATATCTACCAGAAATTTCATGCAGTCACCGGAATTGTTTTTTCAGATGTTGCCCAAGAAGCAAAACTTAGTGCTTGCCTAATATCATCTTCTTCTAGTTCCGGATAGTCATCCAAGATTTGTAGGATTGTCTTACCACTCGCAAGTAATCTTAAAATTAAAGGAACAGGTATTCTTAAGCCTCTTATACAGGGTTGACCAGACATAACTTCAGGGTCTATTGTAATTCTATCCAGGCTCATAATATGATATTTTATGTTTCTACTACAATATATACAGCATTGTTTCCTGTCATTGATTAATTACAGATTAATCCATGCAATACATCCTTATATCCTCATGCACCATACCACACAGCATGGCAAGTTACAAGAGGATAGTAAAAGCTGTAATAAAAAAAGCTGATGTCCTGCTTGAAGTCGTTGATGCCAGGTTTCCTGACGAGACACGAAACAGCGAGGTTGAACGTGATATTGCGCGTGCAAAAAAGCCATTCATAATAGTCATTAATAAATGCGACCTTGTATCAAAGGAAACCCTTGAGAGAACCAAATCCCGCTTCTCTAAAATTGCACCTACGGTCTTTGTGTCCAGCAAGGACAGGCACGGGACAACAATGTTGCGGCACAAGATACTTGAAACCGCCAACATAAGAGGACGCGAGATACTGGTTGGTTCACTTGGCTATCCCAACACCGGCAAATCATCGGTGGTCAATGCCGTGACAGGGAAACACAGTGCCAGCACGTCTTCAATATCCGGACATACAAAGGGCGTGCAGCATATCAAAGCGGGTCCTCGCATCAAGTTCATTGATACGCCTGGGGTCATCCCTTTTGGCGAGAACGACGAGTATATACAGGGCCTGCTCGCTGTAAAGGATTCAACACACCTGCAGGACCCTATCGGCGTTGCTTTAAAGATTATTGAGAAATTGTGTGATGAAAATAAAACAGCCCTGGAATCGTTCTATCATGTCACAATAGTGGGGGAGAATTCTTATGAGGTGCTTGAAATGATTGGCAGGCAGAGAAACTTTTTGAAAAAGAAGGGTGAGGTTGATGAGAACAGAGCTGCTGTTATGATAATTAATGACTGGCAAAAAGGGCAGTTAATGGTTTAGTCGGTTTAGTCAGTTTATTCTGCAACTTTTGTGTGGATTTCTTTTACTCTTCCTACCTGACCATCTTCTAATTGAACTTTTATTCCATGTGGATGATTGGAAGAGTTGGTCAGGATTCTCTTTACAATACCCTGGGTTATGTTTCCATTCCTCTGGTCTTGTTTTAGAACAATTCCTACGCTTAATCCTGGTTTGATGTTTTTCCTGGTATTGCCTTCGTTCATGGTGGAATGTGGGTTTATGGTTATTTAAGCATATACATTCCTGAAAAAATCAAATGTGAAAATTTGTTACTTTAGGTGAGTTTTGGGATAGCCTGTTTGCTCAATTCGACTACATGACATGATCAGAACATCCGCAAATATTTTGGCCATTAAAATATACCATCAATTAAAGGCAGAACAAGTGCCCATAACACCAGTGCAGCTACACCCACACCTATCAGGATAAGGAAACTGCCTTTTATCTTCTTTTCCAATTCAACAGAACCTGATAATTTCACAAGCAGTATCTTATTTGAGGTACTTATCACGCTTGCCAGTACTGCCACAAGTGCTGCTGTTGATGGTGATAAAGAACCACCCAATGCAAGTGCTCCTACTGATGCAGTGACCGCTGCAGAACTTACAAGCCCACCCAATGCCACAAAAAATACACCGGTACTGCCAAACCACAGGTTCAGGTAATGGGAGATGAGTATGAGCAGGGTGAACCCGAATGCGAACTTAAAAGCGGGTTTGAGAGCAAATGGGGATTCAATTTCCAGCGATTCATTACCATCTGGCTGCGGCCTGCCTTTCTTAACAACCATACCTATATTCACAGCAATGATAACCAGCTGGGGTGGGAGCATAAATAACAGGACCTGTCCGGTCGGGTCCACGATAAATGCAATTATAAGATTGCGTATAAGCATAGTTGCATTTGATAACACTATGCCTCGATAACTGGTATCTACCAGTTTATCCTTTTTTTTAGATAGTGCTGCAAGTGAACCGGTTGTGGCTTCACTGTTGACAAGTCCACCAATGAAACCTGATAAAGGTATGCCCCGTTCAGAACCGGTCTTTTTCATCAGCAGAAAACTGAGAAAACTGATAGAAGCGACCATTACTACTATGCCCAGAGTATATCTTGGATTCAGTACCTCCAGAACTGTGGTGTTGGGGGTGATAGGGAACAAGATAAATATTATAATTAAAAACTGGACTGCATTGGTTACTTCATTCTGGTTTAAATTAGTTGCAAAATCCCTGAGCGTATCTTTTTCTACCAGCAAAAATGTAACAGCTACGGCACCCATTATGGCAAAAAGATAATAGTCAAAAGCCACCATCACACCCATAAGAAACACAAAGTACAGTGTGACGCCGCCAGTGGTTCCAATCTGCCGATACACCACATTTTTTATGTATACCATGATGGCAGCTATTATTACAAAAAAGACCATGGTGATGTATAATATCTCATACACACCCTGGTTTATGGCGATGTATGTGCCTATCATGCCTGATATGGAGGCTATAGTAAAAGTCCTTGCTCCTGCAAATATGTCTTTACCATCTGATTTACGTTCCCGCTCTATGCCAATGAGGATACCGATAATTGCGGAAAGACTGAATTTTTCTAAAAAATCATAGGTAACCGGGTCTATTAAAGACAACCATTGCTGAATGGTAAAAGCGATAAGTTCTGATATGTCATACATTGGCAGCACGCTCACTGAATATTATTAAAGATGTTTTTAAAATTAATAAGAGTATCCTATGCTTTTTTTAGAAATAAAACATCAGCAGTGGCAACAGCAGCACACCCATGGCATGGCTCCGCCTAACCTTCAGGTAAGGCGCAAGCATTCCGATAGGTACACCCATCCCGAATACCACAAGCCCGAACCAGCCTGAGAAAAGGAACACTATTCCAGTTAGTCCGGTCAGAATCACCATACACAGCATCCGGTAATTTATCCTGGTTACTATGTTCAATATCCTGTCCCCCAGGAAGATGGTCATAAAATATGCTGCTATGGATACACCGACAATGATAATCAATAAAAGGGCAAGAGTATCCAGATCCAGGTGTGCACCACCCATTATATCTGCCACTGCCACCATAGCCCCGCTGCGGGTCTTGCCGATTACGTAAAGCGCTAACAAGCCAAAAATTGCATTCGCAGTGTTTACACCTGAAATCGATACAATGAACTCCCGGCCGGAATCCTCATCCGCATAATCCTCCTTTACCCCAAGTCGGGCCAATACGGTGGCTACTGCCGCCGTTATCCCTGGCAACCATGCCACAAATGCCCCGGCAGCGCTGCCGATGATGGTCCCCCGTAATATGCGTCTCCGGGACAACACCAGCCTGGAACTAACCTGAGCAGGAATCACAGTATCGGTCATCATGCTGATGACAAGCATCGAAGCCCCGAACAGGCCGCTGAACAATGGCATCAGTATCGAAGGCTCCCCTATGGTGATTACAGGGTCCATCAACGTCTGCGACTCAAAAGCCATGAGACCCAGCAATCCTGATATTAAGAATAACATTGCTGCAAACGCCCTGTATTTCAAGCGGACCAGTGAACCCTGCCCTTCTATCACCTCACCTTTCTCGGTATATATCAATACCAGTACCACCCCCAACAGTATCCACCCCATATACCCATCCACCATTGGATACATGACAGCAAAAAATAATGAAAGCGGCAGCATCAATACCAATGATACTAATACCGCACCAGCACTCCCCAATGCGGACAGCCTTACCGCTTCGGCACCAAAACCATCCAGAAGCAACTGGTGTCCTGGAAGCACTGCCAGTGAAGTATCTGCCTCAGGTGCACCCAGAAAAACCGATGGAATGATGTTAAGAAATGTATGGGTCAGTGAAGCTGAAACAATAGTAGCTGCAATACATAGCGGCGATAAACCTAACTCAAGCAGCCATGGAGCAAAAGCTGCTAAAATGAAAGCAAACGTGTTGGTATGTATACCGGGTATCAGTCCGCTGATCACACCGAGCAAAAATCCTGCCACTATACTTAATATGAGCAGACTGAGATTCATGTCGGAATTCCTCTACTATAGGTGTAAATGCTTCTGGTTAATGTTAGGTTTATGGTTATTTTTATGTTCATTACTATTACCATTCGGGATACTGAAACCGGGTATAATGGATATAAATTTTTTGATAAAGCATCACAACCCATTTGGAAGCTGTTAAATCATATATTGAAGATATAGAATTTAATGAAAATTGCAGTGACCCGTCTTGAAGAAAAGTCTAAAGGCACACATGAACTCTTTGCCCGGTACGGTCATGAAGCTGTACTGGTTCCAACTATGAAGACTGCACCTGCCCGGAACCAGGATTCATTGAACGGACTGTGTGCAAAAGTGGCTGATGGAAACGTCCACTTCTTGACATTTTCAAGTACAATGGGCGTCAAATATTTCTTTGACCAATGCAAAAAGGTGCCTGACGGCATCATCATGGTAGCTGTTGGTCCAAAGACTGCCGATGCTGTCAGTGATAAGGGGTTCACCTGCGAAACCATTCGCTCATATTCCTCTGACCACTTCGCATCCCACCTCGGGTCCCGCATCAAAGGTAAGACCGTGGGGTTGGTACGGCCTGATGTTACCAACCCGCAACTTGTGGAGTCGCTCACTTCACTGGGTGCACAGGTGGTCGAAGGTATAGCATACCGGCTTTTGCCATCAGGTTACGAATTCAAAGAAATCTTGCCAGATGTGGATGCCGTAATCTTCACCAGCGGCAAGTCATTCACACTGGCAGAGGTATCAGCCGAAGAACTGAACGGCAAAATTGTGGTAGCCATTGGCCCAAAATGTGCTGATGTCATGGAAAGCCAGAGTGTCACACCTGACATAACCGGAAATGGTACACTGGAAGGTTGTTTAACAGCCCTGTCACATCATTCCAAATAGACAAGTGCTTTGTTAGGACATATCTCGATACACTTGCCACACAGTGTGCATTTATCATAATCTATCCGGGCCTCACCATCCACCCGGTACAGAGCACCTGCCGGGCAGATATTATCACACTTACCGCATTTGCGGCAGCCGTGAACCACTACATATCCGTCTTTTTCCATTTTTACCATCAATAAACTATATATGTGACCAAATCCATCATTATAATGGTTTTGTACAAACTGTACAATATTGTATTTAACATTTACCACGAAACCGGACAATTAAATTATTTGAGGATAAAAAATGCCCCGTTCAATACCTGAAATGATACACGGAAATTTCAATTGCAGTGATATTGCCAAATGCGTGCTTGGATTGAAAACCCTGGACCTTGAGACATATCGTCTGCTGGTACAGGAAGGTGCCAGGACTGCGGAAGAACTCGGTGAATTATTACACAGGGAACGCAGTACCGCTTACCGGGCACTTCAAAATCTTATGTCATGCGGATTGGTCTACCGGGAGACAAAGACCATAGAAGGCGGCGGATATTTTTACATCTACAAGGCACTTGACCCTTGCAAGTTAAAGGACATGGTACAGGACAATATCAATATCTGGCATGAGAAGATGAGTGCTCTAACCCAGAATATTGAAAAAGATATCCTGGAACAGCCGGGAATAGCCTAAAATAACCTTAAACAGCTTCAAATAGATTCTAACAGCCTTAACAGCCTTAAACAGTTTTGCACAGTATCGTTACACCTAAAACAACTGGTCGCAGATTTCTTCCACCTTTTCCCTTAACTCATGCTGACCGATTCCCATCATACCTGCAACAAACATTGCACCACCGGCACCAACGCCTTCTTTTACTACACCTGACTCATACATTCTAAGTCCCGGGTTCCTCGATTGGTCAAAACCCGGGTCTACTATATGTGCTGCATATCCCAGTGCCGACACCGTATCCAGGAAACTGGCAGTGTCATCCTGTGCCACATATTTTGTGGTGGCAATGGATACATCGTTCGTTATACCTAAAAGTTTAATAAGCGCCAGGACTGCCATCATCTGGGTGCCTCCTGCCAATACTGATGTAGTACCTTCTAACCCATCCACAAGACCACAGACACACGCCATCATGGGGTCACCGACACATTCTATAGCGCGCATCGGTTCATTTGACAGCCCCCCAAAAGAAATACCTGACCTATCAAGGGCCTGTGCCACTACCTGCTGTTTTATGTCAACAGGATTCTGCAGGTGACTGCTACTCACCCTGCCATCAATACCAATTGCCTGCAATACAGCCATGGCAGTAGTAGTGCCGCCAGGTACGCTTTCACCTATCACCACGAAGTCGGAAAAGCGCCTTATCTGGCGTCCAAGTTCCAGTGAGTTGTCATATATCAGTCTGGCATCCGGAACCGCATTGCCATTCCTTATATCGCCTCCGGGTTTTGCGCCCACATCCAGCAGGGGTATCCGGGGACGTATGTGCAGACCACTGTTAATGAACATAAAAGGCATACCTGTAAGCTGTATGGCTGCACGTGTAATCACTGCAGGTGTCGGACTGTTGCCGGTCATGGGAGGTTCAGTATTACAAATAGTCCTGCCAAATGTCACCAGTTCAGCATCCGCTGCCGGGGTGTAGGCGATGACATCAGGTGACCTGCCTGCTGCTGAAATACCTGGGATCTTTGCAGTATCGGTATTTGAAAGGACACATAAAAATAAGGGACGTTCTGCGTTAAATGCTGGTGATTCAGATGATATCCAGTGGTCCATAAGGCATCCTGTGTTAAAAGTATAGGTTGTTAGGATGAACCTATTTCACGGATTATAATAAATATATTGCGTTTCGACCGGTTGCGATTTAAAATTGCCGGAAAATCCTCCATTTTGGTTGGATTTACTTGAATATACACAGTTACACTGTTTGTTTAAAAAAAATCATAATGTAAAGAACGATTGCAACATTCATTACATTTTATTTTTTAAAGCTGATACCTTTTAGCTTTTCAATATTATACAGGGACTTCTCAGCTTCCTGCCTGGTCTTTTCTTCAAGATGTAAAACGATTTCATTCATGGGAACAGCCAGTTTATAAACCTTCATAGGCCTACCCTTGCCTTCTTTTTTAATCTCCCTCTCGTCCAGCCATCCATAGGTCCTCAATTCCCGCATGGCAATGCTCACTTCGGGCTGCCTTAGCTCTGAACCCATTTCAAGGTCTTTTGATGTTGCTTCATCGACATTTGCAAGATAAGCGAGTGTTGAGGCTACGTTACGCGATATGTTAAGGTTGCGCAGAATGTCAATAAATTCAAGGTCACGGTCATCGAAAACTCTCATTTCTGAATGTCTCATAAATATCACATCTTTTTATTGTTTTACTTACATATTTTAGTTATAATATAAATAGTTAATTCAAATTACTCTAGGTAGCTTATCTAATTTAACAGTTTTGTTATATATTTCCTCAGTATTATATCTTGTAATATACTATTATTTAACATGAAATCAATTCTCCTTACTGAAAAGAGGTTCTCATGAAAGAAATAGCTGCAAGCCAAAGTATGCAAAAATACTTCACGTTAATGGAATCTAAACTCAATTCTGCCATTGAGATTGCAGCAAAAGCCAGAAGTAAAGGACTAGACCCCCAGCCTAATATTGAGATACCCCTCGCTCAGGACCTTGCAGACAGGGTGGAAAAACTTATCGGCATCGAGGGAGTGGCGCCGCGTATCAGGGAACTGGAAAAGGATATGAGCCGGGAAGAGGCAGCACTGCATATTGGTGTGGATGTGGCTACCGGCAAGGTGCAACCCTTTGACTCTGAGACCCAGGCCCTGGATGCCGCTGTCAGGGTGTCGGTGGCTATGCTTACCGAAGGCGTGGTGGCTGCACCCATTGAAGGTATTGACCGGGTGGATATCGAGACCAATTCTGATGGTTCAAGATTTGTAAGGATATATTATGCAGGACCCATCAGGAGCGCCGGCGGTACTGCACAGGCACTTTCAGTCCTGGTTGCCGATTTTGTCAGGCGAAGCATGAATATTGGCAGGTACATACCCACTAAGAACGAAGTTGACAGGTATGTGGAAGAAGTACAGTTATACAGACGTGTAGCAAGCCTGCAATATACTCCCAGCGAGGAAGAGATTCGACTTATTGTGGAAAACTGTCCCGTATGCATAGACGGGGAACCTACAGAGGATGCGGAAGTGGATGGTCACAGGGACCTGCCCCGAATCCCTACAAACAGGGTCAGGGGTGGTATGTGTCTGGTTATGGCCGAAGGCCTGGCCTTAAAGGCGCCGAAAATAAAAAAACATGTGAACAACCTCAAACTGGATGGTTGGGACTGGCTGGATACGTTCATTAGTGGCGGAAAAAAAGACGATGATTTGGATGATACAGACGGTGTCAAGGTCAAACCCAAGGACAAGTACCTGCAAGACCTGATTGCCGGCAGGCCCGTGTTTTCATATCCATCCAGGCCAGGGGGTTTCAGGCTCAGGTATGGACGCAGCCGGAACACCAGCTTTGCGGGCGGAGGTACCAGTCCTGCCACCATGGTATTGATGGATGATTTCCTGGCAGCTGGCACCCAGATTAAAGTGGAACGACCGGGCAAGGCGCTGGGCATAGCTCCCGTGGACAGTCTGGAAGGTCCGACTGTACGTCTGTTCAATGGTAATGTGCTCAGGGTGGATTCCATGGAACAAGCTTATCAGGTCAGGAGTTCCGTATCCCAGATACTGGACATCGGTGAGTTGCTGATAAACTACGGGGATTTCCTTGAGAACAATCACCTGCTGATTCCTTCAGGATACTGTTTTGAATGGTGGATACAGGAACTGGAGACGGCGGCTGCAAAGATGGGGAAAGATATACCATACAAGGAATTAGAACTTACCAAACCTTCCGGCGCTACGGCACTGGAATTATCTGATAAATTTCATGTCCCGCTTCATCCACAATACACCTACCTGTGGCATGATGTCACCTCACAGGATATTTTCACACTCTCAACCTATGTGGAGCACAACGCAACGTATGAAAACGCAGAACTGGTACTTCCTGTTGATAGCGCTATCAAGCACATACTGGAAATGCTGCTTGTCCAGCACAGTGTACACGATAACAAGGTCCATATCGATCAGGCGGGACCGCTGGTTCGGTGCCTGGGTCTTGACGATTCCCTGCATCGTGTCAGGAATGCTTCTGTAGATGAGAAGCCTGACCCAATGGATATGGTCAACCACCTTAGCCAGCTCACCATCAGGATGCGGGCACCGTACCGTATAGGTTCCAGAATGGGCAGACCTGAAAAATCTGATAAGCGTGAGATGAAACCTGCCCCGAACTTGCTGTTCCCTTTGGGTGATGCGGGTGGGCGCAAACGTTCTATGATAGAAGCAAAGAGCTATTCCAAATCTTTCAAAGAAAACGTGGGTACATTTGAAGTGGAAATCGATACCAGGGCATGTACCAGATGCGGAGCGGCAACTTTCAGGCGTTTTTGCTCCGATTGCGGGGGACCTACCAGGGCAAAATTACATTGTCCGGTATGTAATATTGAGGTGGGTGAGCCGGTATGTCCCAAATGTGGACTTGAGACCACCTCGGCTGATAAACTTACTATTAATTTCAAGGATGAATATCTCAAAGCCTTTGCGAATATTGGTGAGCGGGATAACCTGGCCAGTTTCAAGGGTGTACAAGGACTGATATCCAAAAACAAGACACCGGAACCCATTGAAAAAGGGATATTGCGCGCCAGGCACGAGGTGGTCACCTTCAAGGATGGTACGGTGCGGTATGATATGTCAGACCTGCCCCTGACCCATATAAGACCTGCTGAGATTGGTACTGATGTGCAGACCATGCACCGGCTCGGATACACGGTTGATATGGATGGAAAAGAACTCGTGGACCCATCGCAGGTTATGGAACTGAATGTGCAGGATCTGGTAGTATCCTATCACTGCGGTGAATATCTGCTAAAAGCTGCCTGTTTTATTGATGATCTGCTGGTAAAATATTATGGTCTTGAACCATACTACAATGCCAGCACAGTGAACGATTTGGTAGGAATATTGCTCATAGGGCTGGCACCCCATACTTCCGCAGGTGTACTGGGGCGGCTGGTAGGTTTTACCAGGGCTTCGGTAGGCTGGGCTCATCCTTTTTTCCATGCTGCCAAACGCCGGAATTGTGACGGTGATGAGGACTGTGTCATGCTGCTGATGGACGGGCTGTTGAACTTCTCCCGCTCGTACCTGCCTAATAAACGGGGAGGCCAGATGGATGCACCGCTGGTACTCACTACCCGTATTGACCCCAGTGAAGTGGACAAGGAAGCCCATAATATTGACGTACTACGCCGCTATCCCCTTGAGTTCTATGAAGCCACCCTGGAGTATGCTAATCCAAAGGATCTGGAAAAGTTGATGGATACCGTAACTGGTAGGCTGGGTACGCCCGGACAGTATGATGGTTGGGGTTTTACTCATGACACATCCGACATTGCAATGGGGCCTGCCAACAGCGCTTACAAGACACTGGGCAGCATGATTGAGAAAATGACGGCACAACTTGAACTGGCAAAAAAGATACGGGCTGTGGATGAGCGGGATGTTGCAGAGCGGGTCATCAAGTCACATTTCCTGCCTGACCTTATCGGTAACCTGCGGGCATTTTCAAGACAGAAGGTGCGGTGCGTAAAGTGCAACCGAAAATTCAGGCGTCCTCCTTTGCTGGGTAAATGTCCAAAATGCAACGGTAAAATTGTACTGACCGTGCATGAGGGGTCGGTAAAGAAATATATGAATGTGTCACTCCGGATAGCAGAAGAATATGAAATTAGCGATTACACCAAACAAAGACTTGAACTCATTAACCTTGAGATCAAGTCGCTGTTCGAGAGTGATGTTTCAAAACAGTTGGGTTTGGCAGATTTTATGTGAATTACAATGTTGAATAGATTACTGTGCTCAATAAATTGCAATGTTATGTGAATTCTAAATTTCACAGTTTATTGGCATCTGCGAATTTTATTAATGCCTCACCAAGTTCCCTGGTATATTTTGGGTTGAGGTTGAATCTACTGCGTTTCTGGCCGCCGCGTTCCTTGGATATCTCCACATAATCCTTTTCAAATCGCTCGCTGGTTGCAAGGGTGATGGTCATGTACCAGCCGGCTGCCATCTTGATCTCAAAATAATCCTTAGCATCTTCATTAGGTGTATCAGTCATTTCAATATCCTCTCATTTGTGTTCGCCTTTGTAACGGCAAACAGGGTCAGTATTCTATGTCCTGCCTAATAAAGACTATTATGCCCAGTACCGTGAGCACTGCGGCTGCTGCAAGTTGAATGCCAGCGTACTGGATGAGCAGGGTACTGTCATTGCCGTATAGTACGATAAGGTCCAGGGTGATGGGGGAAAGCATGGTCAAGGTCTCGATCAACGAATACATCTTTCCACCTGTCACTGCGAAGATCGGGAGTAATAGCCAAAGTGTGGTAAGCGCTGCAGCCAGTGTGGTGAATTTACTTGACAGGCTTACTGCTGATTCCTCCTCACGCTTTAAGGTCGATACCAGACTGCCCAGCGAGGTGAACAGTATGGTGGTGCACAGGGTCATTATTACCATATTGAGCAGCAGGCTCTGGAATTTTAACTGCATGGTTACCATATCAGGGCCCCCGAAGGCTGAAGTCCATATCCAGTACACGCCCAGGAACATTATTGCTATCATGGGCAGGGTGGTCAAATAGGCTGCCTTCAATTTTGCAAGATATATGGCAGGCCGGGTGTTTGTGGTACTTGCACAAAGATAGAGTGTTCTACCCTCTTTTTCCCGGGATATAGTGGATGCGGCATTCTTTGCTCCCAGTCGTGATACCATATTGATGCCAAGAAGAATTGAGACCACGATGATAAGGGTTACTCCCAGGTCTGCCGGTATGACGATTGCGGGTGCTTCGCCCCCTGTTGCTGAAGCAAATGTGCTCATCCCGAAGATAAATGTGAAAATTAACATATCGACCAGTGGTGCATCCCCTATTTCCAGCCCGCCTAATATCTCAGTAGTCTCTACACCTTGAACGCTATAGTCCTGAATGGATATGCCGTACAATGACATTCCGAAGATAAATATGAATATAATGTATGAAGCACGGGTACGGCGGGATACTAAATACCTGAATTCCAGCCAGGTGAGATACATATATCCGAACAACATGCTAAGCAGACCACTCACGTTCTATCGCCACCTGATGAAAGTTTTATGAATATCTCTTCCAGTGATATTTTGCTGGGTCTTGCCTCCACGATCTCGGTAAAGATGGCTGCCATGCGTATGACCTCTGGAATGTCTTTTTCGGGATCGTTCACGCTGGCTACTACCCGGTCTTTTTCCACTTCAGCCGAAGTAACCCGACTCATCTGTTGAAGTTCAGCAGCCAGGTTAGATATCTGTGCCGGGTCCTGAGGTTTTATTTCCACACTGACCTTACCCACCTTTTCCCTGAGTGAGTCGATGTTATCCTCGATGAGCGTTCGACCTTGTTGCAGGATGGTGACACTGGTGCATAGTTCCTCAACGGTGTACAGGTCATGGTCCGACACCAGCACGGTCTTGCCTTCCAGTCCCAGGATAGTGTCCTTGAACTGCCGCCGCACCACAGGGTCAAGTCCTGACATGGGTTCATCCAGCAGCAGCACCGGCGGGTCTGCCACCATTGCCAGGGCAAGTGCCACGCGTTTTTTCATGCCTGTGGATAATCGGGATATTTTCTGGTTCTGTACCATTGCGAGATCCAGTTGTTTTACTACTACACTCACCCGGTCTACTGCCCGTGCCTTGTCCAGTCCGGAGAGTCTTGCATATGACATGATCTCTTCGTGGGCTGTGAGGTATTCATGGAGCCTGGGGGTTTCCGGGACCACTCCTATTTGCTGGCGTATGGCCCTCCCTTTTTTCAGGGGTATACCGCCTATGCTTACGTCTCCCTGGTTGGGCCTTACAAGGGTGGAAAGTATTTTGATGGTGGTGCTCTTGCCTGAGCCGTTTGGTCCGATGAGGCCGTGTATGGTGCCTTCTTCTACGTGCAGACTGGCGTTATTGAGTGCCAGTGTTTTGCCGTATTTTTTAAAAAGTCCGTCTACGGTTATCAAATTATATCACATTATTAGGATAATGATGTGGAGTTAAATAGTTTTGTGTGAAAACGAAAAATGGATGTCCCCAACATTGAGTGGGTAAATCTTAGACGGGATTAACTGGATTTACAGGATGCTGCGAGCCACTTTCATATCCTGTCAATCCTGTTAATCCTGTCCATTAATTCAGGCAATGCGATTCCAAGTTTAACAATATATCTTGAATAGTGATGTTACCCACACAATATTATATGGAAACAAAAAAATAAGGTGGTTTAAATATGAATCTTGCAGAGATGCTTTATGGTGAATCCTCATAAAATCAGCCTGGCAAAGCAGTATTCAACATTGGCAGAAACGGTGTTGGGGAATAATTTGGTTTCGGTATTTTTATTTGGCTCTGTGGCCCGTGGAGAAGACACGGAGCAAAGTGATATTGACATAATGACAGTTGTTAATGGGTATCCCACCACCGAACAGTTGGGAAAACTTGGTAGGACCGGGCGTTTTAATGAACAGAGGGGATATGGAATTTTTAAGGATGTTTCGTGTGCGCTCGTGACCAGGGATAGATTCCTGAGCAATCTTGAAATGGGAGCGCCCAGGGAAGGAATAAATCCCCTAACGGATGCGCTTATCCTTTATGATACGGGGTTGATGAAAGACCTTAAGGAACAACTGGATAGCGGCAGTATTTCTTTGAGGGATGATGCTTACTGGGATTATTTGCGCTACGGGGACATCCGCCGCTCATATCTGATGAGAAATCTGAAATGTAAGGATTTGGAGGCCGCCCGTTCGGATGCTGCAGCGTCTGGAGCTCATTATATACGTGCGTATTTTCTTTGTGAGAATGGGGAGATGATTGTTTCAAAGAGGGTGCTGGTGGAGAGGATACGTGAGGGGTGTCCGGGGATTGCGGGGGTGTATGATGGGGTTTTGGAAGGGGAGTTTGATAAGTGTGTTGTGCTCGATTCGCTGGATGAGATACGTAAGTGGGTGATTGAGAAGATTTATTCTTTAAAAAAACCGCGGATGAACGCAGATGCGTAGTAATAAATCCGCGTTCATCTGCGTTTATCGAGACTTTTTAATTTATTCTGGATCAATGGGTCATGGCAAAAAAGATTAACCGCAGAGTACGCGGAGGATCGCAGAGGGTTGTTATTTTTCTCTGCGTCCCTCTGCAGTTTTCCGGACCGTCCAGAAAATAATAAAAAGTTTCCGTTTATTTGCGGGTTGTTATTTACTATAATCACTTGCGATTAAATAAGATTCTGACTATAGTGTTGAGTGTCCAATTTAATAAACAGATATAAAAAATGTTAACTAACATTAACATAATTTA
>JAKRWB010000274.1 GCA_022353185.1 ANME-2 cluster archaeon
AATTCAAGACGCTAAATATTGCACATAAGATACTGAAGAGAGAATTGACCTAGATCACTTCAGACCTCAAGGTATTAAAAATTCTTTCAATGATTCATTGTTTTATTATGCAGTATAAATCAGGGCAGTGCCTGTTTTTCCTTTAGGGCGATACACCTTAGCCCCAACCTCCCCACCCCCGAATAGAATTCGGGGGCATCCTTTGCGGTTGGACTTACTTTTTCTTTCATGCATCCTTTACGGTTATTTCAAACGTTTTTGTCGATAACGTTTTGTGGATAATAGAAATTGCTGAAGGCAATTTGGGGATATCTGTGATATCCCTTTTATCCGCTGTTATGCACTCCTGAAAGGGACGAGGAATGCAAAGCATTCCAAAGAATCGTCGAAGGGACGTTATAGTTATACTTTCCTTATTTAATGTTAAATGATTTAATAGTATTATTAAAAATCTCTTCATACATGCGATAGAACTCGTCTTGAGAGCTATATGTGAAAATATAAGCTGTTCCATTGGCGAAAAAGACTACCTTTCTCAGTTTCCAAGTAGGTGTTTCAGAGTCTCCACAGAGTATATCGTACCCATCTATATTATTTACCGAGATTGTGGCCTCATTTAAGATTGGTAACCCCGACATCTCTGCTCCTTTTTTGAATTCATCTGTAACTTCTTGTAAATCTGTGGCTGATTTTACTATGAATTCAAGGTCAACTGAAACTTCTGATTCGTAATCACTTCCTTCAAATTGTTTTTTGAAGCTCTTTCCGAATGATACTTGTTTTTTAATATTCTCATCTGGGAAATCTCCACAAGTATAATTTTCATATAAGAGTAATGGATCACATTGTTCAAAATCTTTATCTAGAGAGATATGCATTTCCCAACCGTCCGGATACTCAAAACCATAGTTGAGTTTATCGTCATAAACATACCCTCCGGTTGATAGAGGTCCTCCATATGGTTCTGGTTCTATCGATGGAGAAGGTATAAATGGTTCTGATGTTTGTCTTTCAGTACATAACCAAATAGAGAGGGTAAGTGCTACTATTACCAGAATCGTAATTCCTGAGATCAATTTTTTGTTCATATTTCATACCTTATTAAGCCCCAATAACTATCTCTGTACTAATAGTACAGAGTCTTCATATACATAAAGAGAACGATTTGTTGCTTTGAATCCATCCCATCAGAAATGCTTATCCCGCAAACCACGTAATTAGTATCATCATGACTATAGCGGAGTATCAAAAATGTCCAAAG
>JAKRWB010000275.1 GCA_022353185.1 ANME-2 cluster archaeon
AAGAAACAAACGTATTAAGCCGGCTCACAAAAACACAGCGCTCCATCGCTTGTAAAGCCATAAGATATCATAATGTACGTAAACTCCCCGACCCTGCTGATGAAAAACCAGATTGTTTACTGTATTTAAAATTATTACGGGATGCAGATAAATTGGATATATGGCATGTTGTGACAACTTATTATGCACAACGTCATAAGCACCGCAACCCTGCATTGGAGCTTGAACTTCCTGATACACCTGAATATTCACTTTGCTTTGTGGAAGATATCCTTAACAATCGGGTTTCAAATTCCCATGCTTTGAAAACATATAATGATATGAAACTCCTGCAACTGGGTTGGATATTTGACATTAATTTTACCCAGACATTCCTCAATATTCAACAAAGGCAGTTCATTGAGAAAATCCTTGCCACACTGCCTGATACTGAAGATATTCGAAAAATTCAAAACCATTTAAATGAATATATGGAAAAAATAGGTAATTCCTAATCCAAAATATAAAAAGCGACAATGTATCATTTTCCAGTTGTTTTTTTGATCTGGATTTCCGGTTGGTTGTTTATATTATCTGTTACCTTTATGTCTCATATTGATTAAAAGTATCAGTAGTGATGAATATGGAAGAAAATAACATCGTTATAGTTGGACTGGGCGTGGGCGGTTTTTCTGCCCTGAAGGCAGCAAAGAAGGCATCTCCTAACTCACACATTACCATCATTGAGCGCAGGAATTACGATATGTTCTCACCCTGCGGGCTGCCCTTTGTTATCGAAGGCATCATCCCGGATCCAGAGGACCTGAAGCACAAAATTCCCACTGATAGTATGGGAGTTGAGAAACTGCTGTTACATGAATTGCGTTCGATTGATGCTGATAATAAGGCAATCAAAGTCGAAGACCTTGCAACAGGGACCCAGAAAGTGATAGCATACGACAGTCTCATCCTGGCTACCGGGTCCGAGCCGTTCATTCCTCCCATTCCGGGGGCAAGAGAACTGCTGGGCCGGGGAGTTTATACCATTAGTTGTCCCGAAGATACGGGAACAATACTGGAAGCAGCCAAAGGCAAGAAACATGCCGTGGTCATGGGTGCAGGCCCTATCGGACTTGAGGTGGCAGTGGCCCTGAAAGTCATTGGCATGGAGGTCGTGGTGGTGGAAATGCTGGAATGGGCATTCCCCAAAGCCATTGATAAGGATATGGCCAGTGGGGTAAGCAAGGCCCTCAAAACGTTGGGTATACGCTCATTGATGGGAAAAGCTGTGGAAAAAGTGGTTGGCGAGGACCATATCGAAGCTGTGGAGGTGGACGGCGAGACTCTTGACGCTGACCTGCTGGTGGCCGCATCTGGTGTCAGGGTTGATATCTCTATTGTGCAGGATGCAGGAATTGAGGTGGGCCGGTTTGGAATTACTACTAATATGGGAATGATGACAAATGTGAAGGGAATCTTTGCAGTCGGCGATTCAGTTGAGGTCACAAATCCATTGAGCCACAGGCCATGGTCGTCCCAGCTTGCAAATTCTGCTTACAGGCAGGGTGCAGTGGCAGGCACGAATGCGGCAGGCGGTTATACCACCTATGACGGCTCACTTACTACTTTTGTATCAATAGTAGGGGACCTGGAAGTGGCAGCTACCGGATTTAATAGTTTCTTTGCCGCAATGTACGGATTTGATGTAGTGAGCGGTAAGGCTAAGGGAAAGACAAAACCTGACTGGTATCCGGGAGGTGAGGATATCAGCGTAAAGGTACTTGCAGATTCATCTACCGGAAAGTTGGTGGGTGCACAGGCTGTGGGCAAGGGCGCAGCCGCCAGGATAAATGTGGTTGCAGTGGCACTAAAAAGCGGGTTGACAGTACATGAACTGGCAGAAGTGGAACTGGCATACTGTCCTGCCGTTTCTGAGACCTATGATGTATTAACAAAAGCGTGCGACTTTGCAGTGCGCAAGTTGAATAAATAAATAAATAAATAAATGGATGTAAATACGTTAGTAATGTGCGGTCGTGGTTGGTTGTGCATAAACCATGCATAACTATATATATTAAAAAAGCATTTATTATATCGGTGATATAATGACTGTATTAATTAATGAAAATGCGTGTGACAAAGCCCCACATTGTGGAATGATACGATTATGCCCTGCAGGTGCGATATCCCAGCAGGCTGGTGGATATCCTGAAGTGAATCAGGATAATTGCATAGAATGTGGTCAATGTGTAGAATATTGTCCACACCAGGCTTTGTCCATAGTGTAGTCTTGGTGATCTACAATGGATGAACTTGAAGAGATAAGGAAACGAAAATTAAAGGAGTTGGAAGAAAGCTTGAATAAACCCAAATTAGATGTGCCTATAGAACTTACAGACCAGGATATGGACAAAGCCTTAAGTGAACATTCGAAACTTGTAGTTGACTGCTGGGCAGTATGGTGCGGTCCTTGCAAAATGGTTGCACCCACAATTGAAGCCCTTGCAAAAGAAAAAGCTGGAGAGATTGTATTCGGGAAACTGGATATTGACAATAACCCCCAGACATCAATGAAATACGCCATCACGGCAGTTCCCACAATGCTGATATTCAAGGATGGTCAACCGGTGGGAAGGGTTTTAGGTGCACTTCCAAAACAGCAATTAGAGATGAAGATATCTGAATTATTGAAGTGATTCAGAATAATCTTATCTCAATTTTATTTTTTATTTAAACATGGTCAATTAATCGGGGACACGACCCATATTTGGACATTGAAAGAATTATTAACGTTCAGAGTGCCTGTTCAGTAAGTCGGGGACACGACCATTAAAATTTTATACTACATAACTGGATTATGGAACTGTGCCAAAATGGAGGCAATAACATAATAAGCATATCCGAATCAATACAGATAATTTCTGGCTTAAGCTACGATACTCAAATAAAACTTCTTATTTCAATTCTTATTGTCACAATTTTATTTCTTTTCCGTGTGCTACTTCTGAAAATTGTATGGAAGCGAACAGAAGATGTGCGTATCCGATACATCTGGCAGAAAACATCAACTTACTTGATTTCAATTATTATTATTTTTCTATTTGGTCAATTGTGGTTTAGAGGTTTTGGAGAATTTGGAACATTCTTAGGTTTGGTATCTGCTGGTTTGGCAATTGCCTTGAAAGACCCAATAACAAATATTGCTGGTTGGTTTTTCATAATTTTACGAAAACCCTTTACATTAAAGGATAGGATTCAGATCGGCGATCATGCAGGTGATGTTATTGATATTCGAATATTTCAGTTCACCCTTTTGGAAATTGGTAATTGGGTAGATGCTGATCAAAGCACAGGCAGGATAATTCATATTCCTAATGGAATTGTTTTCACTGAAGTAACTGCGAATTACACCAAAGGATTCCAATATATTTGGGATGAGATACCCGTACTTTTAACCTTCGAGAGTAATTGGAAAAAAGCTAAGGACATTTTAATCAACATTTCAAATAATCATGCAGAGCATTTGAGTAAACCGGCTGAAAAGAAAGTTAAAGAGGCGAGCAGGAAGTTTATGATATTTTACAATGAATTTACTCCAAAAGTATATACAAATGTGAAGGACAGTGGTATTTTATTGACCATACGTTATCTTTGTGAACCTCGTAGTCGGCGAGGTACCCAACATGATATCTGGGAAAATATTCTTGATCAATTCAGCCAATGTGAAGATATTGATTTTGCATATCCCACTCAGCGATTTTATAATAATTTATTGGAAAATAAAACACGCATAAAATCCCCCCCTGATATCTAAATTCAGTAATTCGTTAAAAAACCTCAATAATTCATTCATCTGATACACCCCACAACATGATGTATTCTAAGCAGTTGATACAGTTTTACCAGCAGGTCGGAAAATAAGGTTTTGAGATTTTTCTTGCGAAAAAGTTCATTTTCTGTATCCCCTCAAAGAAATAACATGTTACATAATTTATCAAATATTCCAGTGGCTAACATACACGACCCAAAAAATTTATAATTATTTAGCCATCTTTACAGGCGGAAACCCCACAACCTCATAAGTTGCCGATGCGATCTTGATATCTTTTTCCTTAAGGAATGCGTCAAGTATCTTTTCATTCAGCAGATGCTTATTTGTCCTTCGGCGGCGCGGATCGACAACATATCTGAGCCGCATATCGATCCAGTTATCAGTGATCTGGATATAGATATTTCCTTCAACATCAGCAGGAGTTATAAGGTATTTTTCTCCCATATCCTGGAGTTCTTTTTTTGCAGAGATCTCAAACTCTTTCGTGACTTCATTAGTGATATCAATAGCAATTTTCTGGGCTTTTTTCCAATTACTGTCATACGTCAGCATAAGATTTATCTCATCCCATATAAATGAGAAATCCCTTGTATAATTCTTCACCGGCTTGTTAAGTATGAAACTGTTGGGTAACTGGATGATCCTTCCTGAATACTGGTCCCCGTCAACCCATTGCCTGATCTCCATTATTGTAGTGTTAAAGACATTAATATCCAGCACATCTCCTATGTCGTTTTCTACCTGTATGCGGTCTCCTGCCCTGAATGGTCCAGACAGAAAAATAATAAGCCCGCCGGCTATGTTTTTTAGTACATCCTGAAGCGCAATTGCAATACCTGCACTGATTATCCCATATGCCAATATCAATGAAGTGGTTTCCTTGAACCATACAGCTATTAAGGCTCCCATTGTGATGATTGCGATAATGGTTGAGACGGCCTTTTTAAAGGCATATCGTTCTTTTACTTCCGGTATCTGTTTTTTTATAATGATACCGAAGAAATAATTTGCCAGATAGCCAACCAGTAGTATGATTATGGACTGCAGTATCTTGTCCAATTCCTGGCTATATGCGCTTAAATAATTGGTAAAATAATTAAGATAGATAGTAATTATCGCCATTAAGCTTAAAAAAAATATGTACAATTCCCGATTCGAATTCATCAGTTGTTTATTCACATACTAAAATATGAAGTTTATGATTAATGTATTTTTTAACACAATAATTTTTTGTGTTATTATCTGCTTAATTATGAATCCGATATTAGCAAATATTCCCAAAACCTTTTAATAAAACATTTATAATGTGTGGTCAATTAATATAACATTTACAGGGATGATAAATAATGTCCAGGCTTTTTAAAAAAACTTCCACAAAAATCGGTCTTCCTCCTGGAACTCTTGTTCATATCGGGGAGAAAAAGATCGACAAAGTAAGAATAACATTAATCGATTATGACGAGACACATCTTGAAGAAAAAGAAATCAAAACAGTTGAAGAATGTTTTTCTTTTAAAGATAAACCTACAGTTACCTGGATAAATATCGATGGACTTCATCAGGTCGATATTATTGAAAAAATAGGGACACATTTTGATTTACATCCCCTTATAATGGAAGATATCGTACATACAGGGCAGCGTCCGAAAATTGAGGATTTTGAACATTTTATATTCATTGTTTTTAATATGCTCCAGTATGATGAAAATATTAATGAGGTAAAGGCGGAACAGGTCAGTCTAATAGTAGGTTCAAATTTTCTCATCTCTTTTCAGGAAAAAGAGGGAGATATATTTAATCTGGTCAGGGAAAGAATCCGAAATGGAAAAGGACGTGTCAGAAAATCAGGTTCAGATTATCTCGCTTATGCCATGATCGACGTTGTAGTTGATCATTATTTCATAATACTGGAAAAAATAGGAGAAGATATTGAGTCCCTGGAGGAAGAACTTTTGACCAACCCCACTCCAGATACACTGCAAACGATTCATAATCTGAAAAGAGAGATGATATTCCTGCGCAAGTCGATCTGGCCATTGAGGGAAGTGGTCAGCACACTGGAAAGAGGTGATTCTGATCTTATCACTAAGACCACAATCATATATCTCAGAGATATTTACGATCATACAATCCAGGTGATGGATACAATAGAGACCTTCAGGGATATGATCTCTGGAATGCTGGACATTTATCTTTCAAGTGTTAGCAATAAAATGAACGAAGTTATGAAGGTACTGACTATTATTGCTACAATATTTATTCCCTTAACCTTTATTGCAGGTATCTATGGAATGAATTTTAAATATATGCCCGAACTTGATTGGCAATGGAGCTATCCTGTACTCTGGCTTGTAATCATTATTGTTGGTGTTTCAATGGTTATTTATTTTAAACGAAAGGGCTGGATGTGAAAGTGTACTATACTTATGATATATATACAACAAATTACAATCTTTACGTGGTTTTATGTTCGGAGCATATGATATTCCTTTCAAAATTGTAAATGAAGGTTTAGTTTTCTCAATTGAGAATGACGGGGAACTAAATCATTATATGAGAGATTATCATGGTGATACTCTCGACAAATATATTTTTTCAGTTAAGAATAAGATCCTCATTCATCCTGTTGAGCCTTTGAACATACCAAAGGAAATAACGTCAAATTTTCTTATCGAATTCAGCAATACCCTTATGGTCGAGCCCCAGGGAGTAAAAACGATTTATCTAAAATTTCCCATAGAAATTGGGATTTTCATATCAGGAAAAAAGAATATTGAAATTATTGATATCCTGTCCTATATGCCTCAAAAGTTCTCCCTATACGGCGACCCCAGAAATGGAATCATTTGTAAATACTGGTACAGTGAAATATATTCCACTATTCCAGCCGTAAATCCTTTTCAAGAAGGGGTAATGGAACTTATCGTAAGAAATACGACCAATCGGTGGGCTGAACTAACCCAGGCGGTCTTTAATGCTTATGGAATGAAGATATACTTCAGTAAAGACCTGGTTTCAATGAAAGCTGATATAAAGATATTAGGTGAAGAAATTGCTGAGACCTATTTTATCAATTCTCCTATTAAAACCGGGATGAAAAAATCGATGGAACTCTATACTGTAAGAAATCTTCTTGTTTCTACAACAAGATTTGTGATGGAGTGGGGGATATGAACTTTACTGAATTCTATTCCATAATTCCCGAAACTAGCAGTCCTATTTTTAAAATTATCACTGCTGTTGGGATTCTCATATTTACTGCTATTACTATTAAAGTGATAACGATCTATTTTAGAAGGTCTCTCAAAGAAAAGATGAGTCGAGAACATTTAGAGATTCTTCTTAAAGTTAGTTCAGTCAGTATTATTCTCATCGTTTTTCTTATTTTCGTGCTTCCGGTTTTAGGAATACAACCATCGAGTTTGTTAGTGGCCGGTGGGGTACTAGGTATAATATTAGGTTTTGCCAGTCAGAGTATAGTAAGCAATCTGATATCCGGGATTTTCCTAATGATCGAGAGACCTATTAAGATAGGAGACCAGGTACATATCGAAGACATTTTTGGATTTGTAGAAGACATCAATATGATGTCTACAATTATCAGAACGTATGAAGGTTTGTTTGTCAGGATACCGAATGATAAGGTTTTCACAACAAATATTACAAATTATGTCGGAAACGCAGCCAGAAGATTTGAGTATATCGTTGGAATAAGGTACAGTGATGATGCTGATGAAGCCACAAAAATAATTGAAAATGTTATTAAAGTTCATCCTTTTGCACTTAAGAACCCGAAACCTAAGATATTTGTGGATAATCTGGGCGATAATGCAGTTAATATTAAAGTCAGGATCTGGGCACCCTCCACTGAATGGTTCGATGTCAAGATGGAGCTTCTGTGGATAATAAAAAAGACCCTGGAAGAGAACGGAATCGAGATTGCCTTCCCGCAACAGACCTTGTGGTTTGCCAATGAACTCAAAACACAGGAGAACAAAAATCCTGAATCAGGCTCCCGTTAAATAATATCAAATCCTAATTTGGTGATGATAGGATGGCTCTTCGGTTAATTGAAATATTTATTCCGCCAAAGGATGAATACCGTGTAAAAAAGGTACTGCAAGATCTTAAAGTATTGGATATCTGGCAGGAACGATTCTCAAAGGACCTGATCCATATAAAGATACTTCTTCCGATAGAAGATACCGAAGAAGTACTTGACCTTCTTGAAAAACATATTTCCAGGGTAGAGGGTTACAGAATAATGCTGTTTCAGGTAGAGGCTTCCATTCCCAGGCCCGAGCAGCCTGAAAGGGAGGTTCCCGAAGGAGAAGTACAGCCAAACGATCAGAAGCCGAATTCAAAGACGGCCAGGATCAGCCGTGAGGAACTGTATTCAGACATTGACACCACAATCAAATTATCAAAGACATTCATCTTGCTGGCCCTGCTCTCTTCCGTGGTCGCTGCCATCGGCATCCTGCAAAATAATGTACCAGTTATTATCGGCGCAATGGTCATAGCCCCCCTACTTGGCCCGAACGTGGCATTCTCCCTGGCCACCACATTGGGGGATATCAACCTGGCCAAACGAGCCCTGAAAGCTAATATGATGGGGATCCTCACTGTCTTTTCATTTGCTGCTTTTGTAGGATTTATATTTAAATTCGACCCAAATATACCCGAGATATTATCCAGAACAAAAGTAACTCTTGGTGATATTGTTATCGCCCTGGCTGCGGGCAGTGCGGCTGCATTGTCATTAACTACAGGAGTGTCCAGTGCCCTTATCGGTGTTATGGTGGCTGTGGCACTGCTCCCACCACTTGTTGTTTTCGGGATGTTGATGGGCCATGGTGAATGGCAATTGGCAATGGGAGCAATGCTTCTGGTACTCACGAACCTTATCTGCATAAATCTATCAGGTGTATTGACCTTCCTGGCACATGGAATACGTCCACGTAAGTACGGGGATGCGGACCGGGCCAGGAAAGCGACAACGGTTGCTCTTATCCTATGGACTTTTATGTTGATATTACTCGTACTTTTGATTGTCCTGTCGCAGAAATGGTGAAAAGTTCATTTGAGTTGTTCCAATAAGTAAATTATATCATTAATCTGGAACAGGTGCACTGTACCCTTCCCTGTCAGACCTTCCTCAATCCTGTTCCTTATATCCCAATATCTATCTGGTTCCACATTAAAACGTATTACAGCCTTACCCGCTCCATTCTTCTTTAGAGAATCGTTTATTGATTTACAGTCAAATGTGACCCTGTCAAGCACACGATATCTATTCTTACAAAATGGTGAATCGATGTTCGATTCCGAGGTTAACAGGCTCCGCCTGGCATCAATCTCCACAAAGGACACATTTATGTTCAATTCGGCTGCAAGCTCCCCCAGCAATCCCGCCTTCACCACAGCAGGGTCAGGCTCAAAAGCAAAGGTAAGGAGTTTGTCAGCCTCAGGTATTCCGGCCAGTGCGGCCACTCCAGATTTCAACCTGTAATACATGTCCTCTTTCAGTACCACAGCCGACCTCTCACACCCCTTCAGTGGCCCGAAGTACAGTGTCAGCCTATTCAACTGCCCATCTAAGCTCAAGTATTCGCGCTCGCAATCAAAATCAATCCGTTCAGGCGGCATCTGCGGCGGCGCCTCGAAAGCGAAGCTCTTGGTCACATCCCCGTATGCCTCCAGCACCTTAGGTATCCCCGGCCGCAGGCTATCGGTCTGCCGCACATCTTCAGTGGCAGGCCGGGCCGGGTCACTGAAAATAATGTCGGCATCGGCAACCTGCTCCACCACTTGTGGCGACAGGGCATCACCCTCAATAAAAGTGATATTGTCAACCCCATACACTCCTGCATTGCGGCGGGCACACTCAAGCCTTTCACCGTCTATGTCCACTCCATAGACCCTGTCGCATTCCTCTGCAAAGCAAACGGTCTGCCCTCCGATACCGCAGCTAATGTCGGCCAGTACCCCGGTCTTGAGCCGCCCGGCCCGGTAACTTGCCACAATTTCAGGCGTGGCAAAGCGCACTCCTTCGCCGCAGGTAAACACTGGTTTGCTGAACTTGGGGTTTCTTATTCGTTCCATGGTTCTATCTCCTTTCCCATCATTGAATCCCTTGACGCTCTGTATCTCTTTGGGGGGTCGGGTCGTAGAGTTTGTAGACAAGCATGTTTATTTTTTCTTCGTGGCAAGCCTTTTTTTGGTTTCAGGCTCATCGAGATAATTTTCTTGAGTGACTACTTTTTCACCGCTTCTCAGTTCCAGTTCTTTTCTTGCCACTCCTGCTACAGTCCCACCTTCTTTTGCAGCATTCTTATTCTCATCAAAACCGAGTGCATCTTTGTTTCGGGCTATTTTTGTAGTAGAAGCCTCACCAAGCATGTTGAATATCAATTCCAGATCGTTCATATGGTCCCTGAGGTTTTGCTGCTTTAGTCCTTTTAGTTTTTTGAATTCACCTGGCGTTAAACCAAATATGGCTTTAGAAATTTCAGCAGTTAAGATAGAATATTCTCTGTTTGTTTCAATTCCTCGTTTATTCCACTCGTCGGTAAGTTCATCCCTTATTGCGATTCCTCTTACTCTTTTTTCAATCCAGTCATCAGAATAGCCCTTCTGCTTATAGATTCCTTTCATCCGCTTTTGTGCCAGTTCGGGATCTTCTATTTCCTGCACTCGCTCATACCCGACTTTAGCAAGCCATCTCTTGAATGGTTCGGCTTTTTGGGATGGGATAGACTGTATTATCCTGAATATGGACTCTGTATTTGCGCAATCCGTATTGTAATTCTTACCGTCAGAAGATGGTAATTTCAGTTGTCGACAAAATGTCGATAACTCGATTCCACTCGACTCTGCTTCACGTTTTTTCAACCGATACCAGTAATCATTAGGGTCGGAGCTATCTGTTAAAGCCCCCACAACATCGACAACTGAAAAATACCACTGGTCATCGTTCCACATGCGCCGTACTTTCTTTCCCTTGAAAACAACAAGTGCGTCTTTTGAATCCATGTGATGTCACCATGTATAAGAGAGTCTTAATTGGTTAAGAGGTTGTCAAGAATTAAAAGGATTATTAGAGCATGGTGAAAGTAATATTCTTGAATCCACTCTATCTCCCATAATTGAACCCCTCGACGCTCTTTATCTCTTCGGGGGTCAGGTCGTAGAGTTTGTAGACGAGCTGGTCTATTTGGTTTTCAAGGGTTTTTAAAACATAATTGTTTTTTTTGTATATATATCAAAGCCAAGTCCGGTGAATGTGTAAATCAACCTGTAAAATAAGCCAGCTCATCCACACCCCCACCAGCCAGCACGCCACACTTAAGCCGCCCGGCCCGGTAACTTGCCACAACTTCAGGTGTGGCAAACCGCACTCCTTCGCCGCAGGTAAATACTGGTTTGCTGAACTTGGGGCTTCTTATTCGTTCCATGGCTCTATCTTAATTGCTTGTTAACTCTCTAACTTGCTTACTTGTGCGTGATTCTCTAAATCTTCTTTATTCAAATAAGACTGATAATCTACCTTTTTAGTCAGAGTATTTTTGATTAATCCTTGATTTGTTTATTTAATTTCTTATCAGTTAAGTGAAGATAATTCTCATTTGAAACAATGGATTTTCCTGTTTTTTGCTCTATTTCTTTGCGTGTATTCTTTGCGATAGTACCACCGTCAAGAGCAGAATCCTTGCATTCATTGAATCCCTGCGAATCTTTTGATATTGTGATGTCGGTTGTTGCTTTTTCGCCAACCATTGTGAGGATTAACTCCCAATCGGTCATATGGTCTCTAAGGTTCTGGTTGTCTCTTTGTAAGCTTTTGAATTTTTTATATTCACCGACTGTTTTACCAAATGTAGCTTTCGATATCTCATTTGTAAGTATCGCGAAGTCTTTTTGCTGCTGAATGTCCCTGTTTTTCCATTCAT
>JAKRWB010000276.1 GCA_022353185.1 ANME-2 cluster archaeon
CTTTGGACATTTTTGATACTCCGCTATAGTCATGATGATACTAATTACGTGGTTTGCGGGATAAGCATTTCTGATGGGAGGGGAGAAAACGTGAATAAGAATGATTTTGTGTTTTACAAGCTTTCTGATAAAAAAGCATTAAACAGGATTCAAAGCAACAAATCGTTTTATTTATGTTTATGAAGACTCTGTAATTAGTACGGTGATAGTTATTGTAACACAAATAGAATTTAAAATAAAATAAAAAAAAGATGTTTGTATTGATTAGTTACACACCACGATTCATAAACAAAAATTAATAAAGTCTTGGTGGATATGTGAATAAATAATATCCATAATATTGTGAAGAAAATCATTTGATTCTTTCTCGCAAAGTTGAGAGATTGATGGAAAAAGAAATAGAGGGACAAAATGTTTGAACAGATTTTTAAAAATGTGGATGATGTTCTTTGGAAAGATGCGGGTTGCGGTAGCGAATTAGATTATGTGGAGCAAACCTCCTGGATTCTTTTTTTAAAATATCTTGACGATCTTGAAAAAGAAAAACAGATTTCTGCACAATTAGCAGGGAAAACGTATGTGAGTATAATCAGCTCTGAGTTTCAATGGGGCGTATGGGCAGTACCTAAAGGCACCGATGGCAAGTTAGATCACCATAAAGCACTCACCGGAGACGATTTAACAGATTTTGTTAATCATAAATTATTCCCGTATTTTAAAAAATTCAAAGTGGATGCAGATAACGCAGATACAATCGAATACAAGATCGGGGAAATTTTTAGCGAGCTAAAGAACAGGATTCAGAGCGGCTATAATTTACGCGAGGTCATTAATTTAATCGACGAATTGCGTTTTGGCTCAAATGCTGAAAAGCACGAGATGTCCCATTTGTATGAAGCAAAAATCCAGAATATGGGCAATGCCGGCAGAAATGGCGGAGAGTATTACACTCCGCGCCCGCTGATTAAAACAATTGTAAAAGTTGTAGACCCAGCTATCGGGGATAAAATTTGTGATGACGCGGTTGGATCAGCAGGTTTCTTATGCGAAGCTTTTGAGTATCTACAAAGTAGTAAAAATTTGACAACTACAGATGTTGAAATACTTCAGACAAAAACATTTTACGGCAAGGAGAAAAAGTCACTCGCATATATTATCGGCATCATGAACATGATATTTCATGGGATTGGGTCGCCAAACATAATTCATACCAACACGCTTGCAGAAAATATTACTGACATACAAGAAAAAGACCGTTGTGATATTGTTTTAACAAATCCTCCTTTTGGTGGGAAGGAAAGAGCAGAAGTTCAGCAAAACTTTCCAATTAAAACCGGAGAAACCGCCTTTTTATTCCTGCAGCATTACATAAAAATGCTAAAAGCCGGCGGTAAAGCTGGCATTGTTATTAAGAACACATTTTTATCAAACACAGATAACGCATCGGTTTCATTAAGAAGACACTTGCTTGAGAATTGTAACCTGCACACTGTTCTGGATTTGCCGGGCGGCACATTCTTAGGTGCAGGTGTAAAAACGGTTGTGCTGTTTTTTGAAAAAGGCGTTAAGACACGGAAAATCTGGTATTATCAGCTTAATTTGGATAGGAATTTGGGTAAAACCAATCCATTGAATGAGAATGATCTGGCTGAATTTGTTGAGCTTCAGAAAACAAAAGCAGATTCGACAAATTCATGGACTGTAAATATTGCTGATGTGAATGTGGATACATTTGATCTGTCTGTGAAAAATCCGAATAAAAAAGAAGAATCACCACTTAGGGAACCACAAGAGATATTGGATGAAATAGCAATGCTTGATGAAGAAAGCGCGGAGATTCTCAAATCAATAAATGAGTTGGTTTAAATGGCGACTTGGGAAGTAAAGAAGTTCGAGGATGTTTTGTCTGTTTTACGAAACGGTGTTAATTGCAAACAAAATAAAAAAGGGGGGGGGAATAAAATATCAAGAATTGAAAGTATTTCAAACGCTGACTTTGATATAGAGAAAGTTGGTTATGCAGAACTATCAAAATCTGACAAAGATAAATACAAACTTAATAGAGGAGATATACTTTTCAGTCACATTAATAGCCCCATTCATGTTGGCAAAACGGCCTTATTTAATTCGGAAGATGAAGTATATCACGGTGTTAATCTATTATTAATGAGGCCAAAACCTTGTTTAGATGTGAATTATTTTGAACATTATTTAAAATATCTTTTTCAGAATGGATATTGGAAAGGCTTGTGTAAACAATCTGTCAATCAGGCAAGTGTAAACCAACAAGATATTAATAAAGTTGAAATTCATTATCCTAAATCCATATCCGAACAAAAACGCATCGTTGCGATTTTAGATGAAGCTTTTGAAAGCATTTCAAAAGCAAAAGAAAACGCTGAAAATAATCTAAAAAACGCAACCGAGATTTTTGAAAGCTATTTGCAAAGCGTGTTTGAAAACAAAGGCGAAGAATGGGAAGAGAAAACGTTGGATGCAGTGTGTAAAATATCATCAAAATTAATTGATCCACGAGAAGAAACCTATATTGATCTATGCCATATTGGTGGTGCAAATATTGAAAGCATAACTGGGTGCTTGATTGATTTGAAAACATCAAAAGAAGAGAATTTGATATCAGGAAAATTCCCTTTCGATAATTCAATGATTCTTTATAGCAAAATCCGTCCCTATTTAGTAAAAGTAGTGCGACCCGATTTTTCAGGGATATGTAGTGCAGATATATATCCATTAAAGCCCGTAGATTCGATACTAGACAGAGACTTCTTATACTTCTTACTTATAACAAAAGATTTTACTAATTTTGCAATAAAAGGTTCTGCTAGAGCAGGTATGCCAAAGGTTAATCGGAAACATTTATTTTCGTACTCTACCTTTTTTCCCACTCTTCCCGAACAACAATCAATTGTCTCAAAACTTGATGCGCTCTCCACCGAAACCAAAAAGCTCGAAGCAATCTATACTCAAAAACTCGCAGACTTGGACGAACTAAAAAAATCAATCTTGCAAAAAGCCTTTGAAGGAAAACTTACATAGGTCACCGCATGAATGAATTAGTTTTATTCAATGATAAAAAAGTCCGCAGAGTATGGGACGAAAGCAACCAGAAATGGTATTTTTCTATTGTGGATGTGATTGAGATTCTGACGGATAGTCCAAATCCGAGAAAATATTGGAGTGTACTAAAAACCAGACTCAAAAAAGAAAACAGCGAGTTGACTACAATTTGTAGTCAACTGAAAATGCAGTCGGCTGACGGCAAATTTTATAATACGGATGTTGCCAATACCGAAGGTCTTCTGCGCCTGATTCAATCCATCCCATCTCCCAGGGCTGAACCTTTCAAACGCTGGCTGGCAAAAGTAGGCTATGAACGGCTTGAAGAGATCGAAAACCCGGAACTCGCAACAAAACGTATGCGTGAGATCTACAAACAAAAGGGCTATTCTGACGAATGGATAGAAAAGAGAGCAAGAGGTATCGCTGTTCGGGATGAACTAACTGAAGAGTGGAAGAAAAGAGGCGTGAAAGAGCATTTAGAATACGCTATACTGACCGCTGAAATCAGTAAGGCGACATTCGGCATGACGCCCTCTGAATACAAACAATTCAAAGCGCTTGATAAACCAAAAGACAATCTGCGCGATCACATGACCGACCTCGAACTAATTTTTACTATGCTGGGCGAAGCATCAACGACAGAAATAGCAAAAAAGAAAGATGCAAAAGGATTTCCTGAAAATAAAAAAGCTGCTAACGAAGGCGGAACCATTGCAGGAAACGCCAGAAAAGAGCTCGAAGAAAAATCAGGAACAAAAGTATCAACAAAAACCAATTATAATGAATTGCCTGAGGCACAAATCAGGAAGAAGAAAATTCAGTTTAATCCAGAAACATCAATAGATGATACTGGTAAAGAATGATGGGGAGTTAAAATGACTGACAATGGAAATAATAAGTTAATAATTTTTCAAAATAAGAGCATCAGAAGAACCTGGTTTAAAGAAGATTGGTATTTTTCAATAATCGATATTGTTGGAGCATTGACAGATAGTATTAATCCCAGAGATTATTGGTATAAAACGAAAATACGATTAGGCGATGAAGAAAAAGCTGGTCGTGTCCCTAAGTTACTGAACAGGCACTCTGAACGTTAATAATTCTTTCAATGTCCAAATATGGTCTGTAAGTTTC
>JAKRWB010000277.1 GCA_022353185.1 ANME-2 cluster archaeon
CAGATATCGAAAATATGAATGGTATTTGTCGTGAAAGGCAGGGCAGATTAGTTAGAGATACAAAATGCTTTTCGAAAAATGAGCAAAAACTCATAAATTCTTTCGAGATATTTAATTTTTATTGGAACTTTATGGATAAGTTGACGAAAACTGATACCCCTGCAATGTTGGAAGGTTTGGCGGACCATCAATGGAATTGGGATCAATTTTTTTATTTCAATTACGCGGTCTAAGATAGGACACTACCAAATATTTGATAAAATAACGAAAATAGGTGGTATTAGTGGTGGTTAATGGCGAAGGTATTGAATCAGTGAATAACTTTTTATAGGATTCGTTCGGTAAAGATGGATTACATCTTCTAAGGATGTAAAAAAATAACATTGCGGACTCGTGGGGTAGCCAGGATATCCTAGCGGGCTTCGGTACTGTGCTGCCAATACAGGCAGTCGGTGTAGATACCCGCGGACCCGTGTTCGAATCGCGGCGAGTCCGCTATTAACCACAAAAATAACATTTTTGAATAAAAGACTTTTTCGAGACTTTTTATTTTATTCTGGTGCATCACAAATTATTGGCAAATCACATATAAATTACCTGAAATTTCAGCCATCAAACTCACTTTCCGCAGGTATCTGAAAAATTTTGATAATTTATCCTGATAGTGGTTTTGCATATATCATATGTTTTATATTTATATTTATATTGTAAATACCTCGAAAACGTGTTTTGCATATACGATTTGCCAACTTCAGCAGAAAATAGACATGCATCTTTTCGAACCATTTTTTCAAAAAATTCGAAAACCACAATCATTCGCCTTAATTCAATGTTAAAAAAAAGATTTGTTTTCAAAATATACCTGCGGAATATAAGATCAAAGGAGGACTTGGAGAAGTATTTAAACCTGTCAGTTTGATCAAATCTGCAGGGATATAAATGTAAGCTATATGAAAAAACAGATAATTTCTTAAGTCAAAATGCAAATTTGATGGTTTCTATCTGATAAGTTCCAGTGAACTGGCAACGGCTTCCTTCACGTTAGCGTAATTATCACAATGTACAATGGAGACTGAAGTCATCTGTTTTCCAGGCTTTAGCATACCAACTCTACTCCTTGTCTTAGATTAGTTTAGAGTGTAATATACATAAAATATATTCGAACCATTATTTCAAACAGAGCATTTCAAAAACATTTGAAACCGCATCGTTTAAATACTTGTATTTCAATATATTTTAAAATCATGTACTTGGAAACATTCTCTCTCTTATTCACATCTGGCATTGATGCCCTGAAGGAATACCTGGCACTTCACGTCATCTTCTGCCTGGTGCCGGCCTTTTTCCTTGCCGGTGCCATTGCATCATTATTTTCTAAAGGCTCGGTCCTTAAATACTTTGGTGCAGATTCGCCAAAATATATCACTTATTCGGTGGCCGCCCTCAGCGGAGTACTGCTGGCAGTTTGCAGCTGCACTGTGCTGCCCCTGTTCGCCGGCATCTACAGGCGTGGGTCAGGAATTGGTCCGGCTACTACCTTTCTCTATTCTGCGCCTGCCATCAACCTGCTGGCCATAGTATATACTGCACAGATACTTGGACTGGACATTGGTGTTGCACGAGCTGGCGCTGCCATTGCACTTTCCATCTTTATCGGACTTACCATGTCGTTCATATTCGAGAACAGCAGTGATAAAAAGACCGATTTCAACCTGAACGGAGATGACAAGCACTTAAAGACCACCATCATTTTTATATTACTGGTGGTTATATTGGTGTTTGCAGGCAGTGCCACAACCATCATTTCAATGGCAGCCGTATTGCTGCTTGTCCTGGCTACCATAGCAGTATCTGTATCCTGGTTAAGCCGTGATGAACTGAAAAATTGGATGGGGGAGACTTGGTTTCTGGTTAAACAGATCACACCCCTGTTGCTGATGGGAGTGTTCTTTGCCGGAGTAATAGTGGAATTACTGCCTGAGTCGCTGGTAGCTGCAATGGTGGGTAGTAATAGCATATCCTCTAACCTTATCTCTTCAGTCTCAGGGGCATTGATGTATTTCTCAACTCTTACTGAAGTTCCGATCATCAGCGCTCTGACAAAACTGGGCATGGGTAGAGGACCAGCATTAGCTATGCTTTTAGCTGGCCCGGCAGTGAGCCTGCCAAACATGATAGTAATAGCCAGAGTAATGGGTGCAAAGAAGACCGGCATTTACATATTAATGGTAATACTAGCAGCCACGGTATCTGGTCTTGTATTTGGAATCCTGGTTCAATAAACGATGGTCTTGTCCTTTTGCTGACCAATGATTACGGGAAAAGGTATGCTATAAGTTTTGGAATATACTGGGGAAAGTAAAATGGTACTAACTTGACCACGATTATTATGGTCATGATATTAAGGAAAAATATCTTTCTCAATCTTTTATTCTCAAACAGGTACAATACCACGATGAATAAGGGAATTACAGTAAGGGAAAAATAGACCATCAGGTTACCACTTAGCAGTATACTCAGGTTTGACAGGGTAGTCACTATAATGATGAGCGAGGTAATCTCGCCTGCACTGTTCTCAATCCGGGTGCCGATTGAAATGTAGGAAAGGACCAGCGTCAGTCCCAGAATAAAGATGCTCACAAGGGTTATGACATCCTTGTAACCTAAGTGCCACAATGAAAGGAAAAGGGACAGCAAAATGGTCATGAATGATATTGACATGCCCAGCATTCGCATGGTATTCATTTCTTTGTTTATGGTAATTCTTTCCTTCTCCAGGTAGTCCATAAAATCTCCCGCATAATACTATATGTTTATACTATTTATATGGCTTACTGGGAATATTAACAACAATGGACAAATGCCGGTTAGACCTAGCATAATTTATTGAACCTTTACCCAACTTAATTATGTCCCACATCCCAAATCATCAAAAAATCTTTAACCTAAGCATTATATTTCATACC
>JAKRWB010000020.1 GCA_022353185.1 ANME-2 cluster archaeon
TGGAAAACCGTTCGTTGCCGAACTCATTGTTCCTGTTGGTGAAGCAAATGCTGATGTTGTCTCTGTCTTCTTGCAGTCGGAATTGAAAAAACTCGGTGTCAAGATGGATATTTTGACTCTCGAGAGCGGTGCGGCTGGAGATAAGAAAAGTGCAGGAGAATACGATATGTATGTACATCACAGCGGTTGTCTGCCTTCTATACCCGGAGGTGTCTCGCCGGGAGGTAAGTATTATTCCAAAAATACAAACTGGGCATGGGAATATGCATACCACAGCAATGAACTGAATGAATTGATTGAAACAGCATTCTCTACCCCCGATGAAGTCCAGCAACGAGAGACACTTGACCAGGCATGGTTACTGCTGCAGGATGAAGCGCCGTGCATTCCACTGTATGACATCGTCAAACCTGTCGCTTTCAGGAACAAGGTACATGGATTTACGTTCCCTGCCACGATGTTTGAGACTAACCTGCAGGATATCGAGATTCGTGAGATGCCCGAATCGGGTACAAAAGATTCAACCATGCCAGAACAAGTGTTGACTATTAGCGCCATGACGGATTTAAAATCTGCTTGTGAAGGTAGAAACATAATATTTGAAAAGCTGGTCAGCCTCGACAAATATGGAAATATTGTTCCTGAACTTGCCGAATCCTGGGAAATATCCGAAAATGGGATGACCTATACTTTCCATTTAAGAAAAGGCGTTCGATTCCATGATGGCACAGTATTCAATGCTAGCACCGCCAAATTCTCCCTTGAGTGGTTAAAGAACAGCGCAGCATGGGGTAAGTATTCAAAAGATATTCAAATAATAGATGATGATACGATTGTACTGCATCTGAACGAGTATTACTATCCACTTCTAACAGATCTTGGCTATGAAGGCAAAGGCAAGATAATAAGTCCTACTGCCGTAGAGCCAATCTGGACTATAAATGGACAGCTTGTTAATTACATAGGAACGGGTGCTTTTAAACTCTCCGAATATAACAAGGATCAAGAGGCTGTTTTAGTTAGAAATGACGATTACTGGGGCGAAAAACCCCGGCTCGAGAAGGTTATCTGGAAAGTCGTTCCCGATCCCTATACTCAAATAATTGCATTAAAAGCTGGTGAGATAGATATAGTAGGTGCGTCTGAGCATCACTCCAGCGTACCTTACATAGAAGTGCCTGAGTTGAAGAAAAACCCTGAACTTGAAGTAACGACTCAATCTTATGGTCGTTTTCAGGTGATACGATTCAACTGTGCAAAAGAGCCCTTTACGGACAGTAAGGTCAGGGAAGCCATTAATTATGCTATTGATCGGGAATTAATGGTCAGGACACTTTTTGCAGATGTGACTGAACCTGCCAATTTAGTGATGGCCCCGTGGTTCAAGTACGGAGCAAGTAATATCACAGAGGGTTACTCATATGACGTGGATAGATCAAAAGCACTTCTTACAGAAGCTGGCTGGATCGACTCTGATGGAGACGGGATCCTTGATAAGAATGGTAAGCCGCTGACTTTCGATCTAACCATCCCTTCAGGTGAAGCAAATGCTGATGTGGTGGCAGTTTTTGTGCAATCTGAATTAAAGAAGATTGGGATCAAGATGAATCTTCTCACTATCGAAAGTAGTACTGCCTGGGACAACAAGGAAAAAGGCGAATATGAGGCATTCGTACACCATACCGGATGTATACCATTCTCACCGCATGGGTTGCTCCAGCAAGAACATCTATCTTCTATCAGTGGCTACAAGCAATACCATACAGAAGAACTGGATGAGCTTATAGAGAATGCATTCACTACCCGTGATGATACCAAGCGAAAAGAATATTACGACCAAATATGGAACATCTTGCAGGAAGAATCAGTCTGTGTTCCTCTGTACGATATAACAAAACTGGTTGTTTACAGAAACAATGTCAGGGGTTTTATGCATCCTCCAACGATGTATGAAATCGACTTGATGAATATCGAGATCAGATAAGGCGACAGCTATATGAAAAAATTCATAGTAAAGCGTCTGGCTATTGCGGTCATCGTAATGCTTGGCGCCTCACTGCTTTCTTTTCTTTTGCTATATTTTGCACCAGGCAATCCAGCTCATGCCATACTTACTGCTCAACTCGGTCATGATCCCAGTCTTGAAGAAGTTGCATTCTTTATGATGAAAAATGATCTTAACAATCCCTTTCTTGTCCAGTGTTCTCAATGGCTGTATATGATCATTCATGTCAATCTCGGAACATCTTTCAGGACAGGGGAGCCGGTTTTGATGGAATTTATTGACAGGTTCCCTGCAACGCTTGAACTGGCATCGGCTTCTATGTTGATAGCCATACTTATTGCAATTCCTGTCGGAATTCTTTCTGCTCTCAAACAAAACTCGATGCTGGATCACACCAGCAGACTTGTGGCACTGTTGGGTGTCTCTATGCCTAATTTCTGGCTGGGATTGCTGTTGATCCTATTCTTCTCGTTGAAACTGGGCTGGTTCCCCTGTTTTGGTTATGGGACTATATCACATCTGGTACTTCCCGCTATCACGCTTGGGACCGGTCTGGCAGCACCTATGATGCGGCTAATGCGCGCAAGTATGCTTGAGGTTTTGCGTCAGGATTACATCAGAACGGCAAGGTCAAAGGGTTTAAGTGAACGTCTGGTGATGTGGAAACACGGTTTCAAGAATGCGTTGATTCCTGTCATCACATATATGGGTATACAGATAGGTCATCTGCTGGCAGGGGCTGTAATTGTTGAAACGATATTTGCATGGCCGGGAGTTGGCAAATTCTTAGTTGATGCTATATATGCAAGAGATTATCCCGTGATCCAGGGTTTTGTTTTGATCATCGCACTCTTCTTTGTACTCTCGAATCTGGCAGTGGATAT
>JAKRWB010000278.1 GCA_022353185.1 ANME-2 cluster archaeon
CATGATGATGGATTGAATTGCTTTTTTTCATGGTATATGATCTATAACTATATAACTTCAGATTGGCATGGCGCAATTGTTAACGCCTACCTTTTATTATCTTACGAATGAAGAGTAGCAATACCAAAATTCCAAACCCTGCTGCAACCATAGTCATCATGGAAAGATTTTCTTTTGTATCCACATCTACCACTATCTGGGTTGGTAATATCATGGGTGTAGGTATGGGTTTAGGTTCAATGTGTATGGCTGCAGCCCATATGTCCTTATTTAGGTCCTGGTAGGATGTGTATAACAGCTTGTCACCATCATGGCTCCAGTCAGGGTCGGTCTGGTCCCTTGATTCATTGATGAGAATAGATTTATCAGTCCCGTCAGGTCTCATTACATAAATATCAAAATTGCCTATCTCATAGGATGCGTATGCTATCCAGTTTCCGTCAGGGCTCCATGTCGGGTCCTTTTGTTCAAACTCGTCATCAGTGAGCTGGATTATGTTAAAGGCGTCCGCATCCATAATCCAGATATCACCATCGGATGAGTATGCTATCCTGTTATTATCAGGACTCCATACCGGTGTCTTCACTATCGTCTGGAAGAAGGTCAACTGAGTGATATTTGAAGTATCAGCATTCATAGTCCATATTTCATAATCATAGTTTACACGACCCAGATAGAGTATTTTAGTGCTGTCATTATTCCAGCTGGGATTCTTCTGGTCGGTTTTGTTGCTGCTCAGCTGCCGGGACCTCTTTTCAATCATGTCATATATCCAGATGTCAAGATGCCTGTCCCGCTTAAAAGAATATTGTGAAGTGTATAGTATACCATTTTCACCCCAGTCTGCCTCGCCCACCCAGTCAGTACTCTGGACTAAAAGTTTTTTATGTAACGTTTCGGTATTCAGTATCCATAACTCACTGCCGTACATACCATCCTTTCCGTAGATAATGGAGGAATCATCAGGACTCCATGATGCATCGTATTCATAAGCTGTGTCGTTTGTCAGCTTGAACTGTGCAGTGGCCTTAGGTGGATTTTCGCATGTTGCTGATTGTGCGAACACCATCAGGATTAAAAATAAGACAATTGTTTTTTCTATGAACTTCATAGTTTCCCAACTTTATTGTAGTTAACAGTAAATCCGTAATATTTTTCAAATCTTGTAGTAACATTGGATATAGTACTTTATATACCTAATCATATTGGTGGCATTTAAGTTAATTAACTACATTATCCAGTTACAGGTGAAGTGATAATGGCAATACATCCGATTGAATTCCGCTATGGTACTGATGAGATGAAGCAGGTATGGAGTGAAGAGTCTAAACTGAGGAAATTACTCCAGGCAGAGGCTGCCCTGGCAAAGGCCGAAGCAGATGTGGGTATGATTCCAGAAGATGCGGCCCGGGAGATAGCTGAGGCGGCAGATAGTGTAAAACTGGAAAGGGTGAACGAAATTGAAGATGAGATTAATCATGATATGATGGCTGTGGTACTGGCATTGTCAGAGCAATGCAAAGATGAGGGGAAATGGGTGCATTTCGGTGCTACTTCCAATGATATGCTTGATACCCAGCTTGCATTGCAGATAAAGGACAGCATTGACCTGCTTCGCAGCAAGACAATAGCGGTACGGGATGCTCTGGTCAACCGGGCAGATGAGCACAAAC
>JAKRWB010000279.1 GCA_022353185.1 ANME-2 cluster archaeon
CTTTTCCGACCGCTTTCATAGTGACAGCACTGAACAGGAATGGCAGCAGTCCGCCAATGAACAGACCTACCAGCACCAGCGGATTGGAAAGACTAAGTAATTCTGGTTTTTCCATTAATCCTACTTTGTAAATATAATCTGCGAACAGGGCCAGTGCGCCCAATCCGGCAGAACCAATGGCATATCCTTTAGTAACTGCTTTGGTGGTGTTACCTACACTGTCAAGGGCATCAGTGACCTTCCTGGTTTCCTCAGGTAGTTTCGCCATCTCGGCAATACCGCCCGCATTATCGGTGATGGGACCATAAGAGTCCAGGGCAACGATGATACCTGTTGTGGAAAGCATGGCAGCCGCTGCAATAGCTATGCTGTAAAGACCAATGATCTCCTGTCCTGGGACAAAACCTCCGCCAACATAGAATGCTCCCAGAATGCCGCTTGCAATCACGATGACAGGCAGGCCCGTACTCTCAAGACCCACGGCAAGACCGGTAATGATATTGGTACCGGCACCTGTTTCTGAGGATTTTGCGATAGATTTTACGGGCCTGAATGAACCAGATGTGTAGTACTCGGTAATTATTACCATCAGGACCATAATGAGCGTGCCGATAAGGGCAGAGTAATAGAACTTGATATCTCCCATCAGCATATCGGTTATGAAATAGAACAGTACAAGACTAATTATCGCCGCTACAGCCACGCCTTTGTACAGTGCCTTCATAATCTTCCCGTCATCGCCGATCTTCACAAAGAACACTGCAATGATGGATGCCACAATAGCAGCAGAACCCAGCATGAGCGGGTAGAGAATTGCATTGGGGAATAGGTCAATGACAAGTCCGCCAAGTAGCATGGCTGCAAGTGCGGTGACTACATAGGTTTCGAACAGGTCGGCCCCCATGCCTGCACAATCGCCAACATTGTCGCCTACGTTATCTGCAATAACGCCTGCATTTCTGGGGTCGTCTTCGGGAATACCTGCCTCGATCTTACCTACCAGGTCAGCACCTACATCGGCTGCTTTGGTGAATATGCCGCCGCCAACCCTGGCGAACAGGCTTATGAGACTGGCACCGAAACCGAAGCCGATTACCATATCAACATCGCCGAATAATATGTAAAAACCGCTGGTACCCAGCAGTGCCAGACCAACAACAGCCAGACCTGTGACAGCGCCGCCCTTGAATGCCACATCCATGGCACCCTGCAAGCCTTCTTTGGCTTTCTGGGCGGTCCT
>JAKRWB010000280.1 GCA_022353185.1 ANME-2 cluster archaeon
GTCAGAGCACAGATTTCCAGTAAGCGATGCCAGTCGGTGTTATTTCGTGCTAATCGCGATACTTCCAGCCCCATGACAAGTCCTGCCTGCCCCAATCCCACATCAGCTACAAGGCGCTGGAAGCCCTTTCGATCCTGCGTACTGGTACCGGACAGGCCGAGGTCATTATCTATCACAATAATCTGATCTAAACTCCAACCAAGAGCCAGAGCCCTGTTCTTAAGGGCATACTGTCGTTGTGTACTCTCTTTATTCTCGTTTACCTGTTTCATGGATGACTGGCGGATATAGAGATATGCTGTCCTGCGGAGGTGATCAGAGGTTATTTTCTGGTCCCTCATAAGCTCTCCCCTATACAGCAGACGACCATATTCGCCAATACATTCACAACACTGTTGTAGTTTTCCGGTTGTATCTTAGAAACTTCTATTGTGGATCTTATTCCTGTGTATTCTGATTTTTCTTCTGGTGTTGGTGTAAGGGCTAGAACTGCCTTGATCCACCCAAACATTCCACGTAATAAGATAACACCATATCCTGATGTGTGCTGTTCCCCATCAGTTGAGATCATTGATGCCCGTAGCTGTTCGTATTGATGGATCAAGGTTGTTCCTCCTTTGAAAAAGGAAATGTTTGTGTGTTTCTCCGAGCCTGATTCGTTTTTTTTTTACTGGCAAGTCTTTTCTCGATGGTCCGATGATGGAGGGTGACACCGAACTTTTCGTATACTTCGTAAATAATGTCCTTCCAGGTTATATCGGGTTGCTGTGAACGTAGCTGCCTGACGAACTCGATAACCTCTTGGGTACATTTGGTAGGGCTCTTCGGTCCCGGTTTTTGTGGTACCAGGCCTATGAGGCCCAGATCGTCGTATAATCCAGCGATTTGATAGAAGGTCACTCGACTGACGCCGAACTGCTCTGATGTCTCTTTGACGGATGCCTTGTCTATCCGATGACGTCGTATCATCTCGTAGCGAACCTGAAGCAGGTCTCGGGGGTCGAAGAATTCATTTGCTAGAAAGAGTTCGTCATGAACATTTTCCGGATGGGGATTTAATACCCCATGGTCTTGCAGGTAGCTTTCCTTTTGCTTGGTTGATTGGGTATAATTCATGTTAAGCCTCCAAAAGATATATGAAAGTATGTGTTAATGTAATTTTGCCGTTAAGATTACTTTTTAACAAATATCCTTCAATATTAGCCATTAATAGGTCATATGTGCATAATATATTTAACATGTGAGGCATAATTATATTTACAGAATTTAGGGCAATAAAAATCGGATTCACCCCCTCATCTCCTTAATCAAGTCAGATAGCTGTAGGAGATCTTCAACACGAAATGGTGAATGACCTTCTTCCATGTCCAGATAGGGGTCAGGTGAACGAAGATTTGTCCAGGCCAGTGGTAGGGTCCCTAGCGTTTGGTCTTGTTTGTAAAACCATACCCTTTCTACTTCACATCCATAACGGCACTCTATGATCTCGAACTCTTTTCCATAAAGGGGGTGGAAAGGATGAGTGACCTGGAACATTTGTT
>JAKRWB010000281.1 GCA_022353185.1 ANME-2 cluster archaeon
ATAGCAATCATATCTTCACTGTTTTTTTAGTCAATTGCTCTAATATCCACTTCCAAAAAATTCTCGTATACCCCCCATACCTCACACACCTACCCCTCACCCTACAATACACCCGAACAGCCCCCCGGCCCGCTTCACCATCACCTCATCCCCCAGCACCACCGCAACCTCGCCTACCGCCTCCAGGTTCCTGGCTGCAAACTCAAGATATTCCATCACATCACCGGCATAGGCAAATACACCATACTTTGCAGTCAGCACATCAATAATCCCACCCGCAGACAGCCCATCACACCTCATATCCATCAGCTTCCTCGAAAACTTACGTTCAGGACAGCCGCAATATGGCGAACCCTTGCAAGTGCAGCTCAAAAAATCTTTGGCAAAATTCACCAGCTTCTGCTGAGTGGCGCTATCAAGCCTCGCCAGGCTTTCCCCTGACAATGCCATCTCCATTGCACCACCCTGGAACACCCTGGACGGCAGGCGCACATTCAAACTGGCAGCAATACGGTCAGCCCCTGCAAAGAACGCCCTGTCAAACACCTCAAGCCCGGTAACAATCTCATCAGGCTCCAGCCCTGACTCAATACCATCCTTAATAATATCAACCTGTTCAGGGTTCAGGAAATGCTTTACCATTATTCGCCCAATGCTGGTAAGCCGCACCTTAGTCCCTGAAACGTCCATATAACCCATATCCTGCAGCTTGCCGACCAGATAGTTCGCATCCCCGCCACCAAGCCTGGACGACTCCACCGTCCTGATAACATTCAAATCATCCCACACAGCCGCCGATACTGCCACCTGCTCAAGTACAGCATCCTCACCCGACTCAACAGCAATAGGAGCCACAACCCCCCTCAGCAGCCGAAATGCCACCTTATCTTCACTCTCCCCCCGCCCGAAACTCTTATCAGGCTCAGCCATTAGCACCACCACACCCCGGTCATGATAATCAGGTCTGCCTGCCCGCCCCTGCATCTGCAAGAACTCGCCCTGGCCCAGCCATTCAATACCCATAGCCAGCCCTTCAAAAATAACCTGCGACGCAGGGAAATCCACACCTGCAGCCAGGGCGGCAGTGGTCACAACAACCGGGAGCCGGGCCTTTCCAAAATCCTGCTCGATCCGCCTGCGCTGCTGGTACGGCAGGCCCGCATGGTAAGCAGCCGAATGAATCTGCAATGCATCTGACAACCTGTGGCAGTTATGCCTGGAATTGGTAAACACGATGGTCTGCCCCCTGAAACCCTTCGAAGACTTGCGATCATATTCCTCCCGGGCCAGCTGGTTTATGAGCCGCAACTTCTCTGATGGTCCGCCGAATATCAGGTGACGCTCCAGGGGTATTGGCCGTTCCTCATATTCGATAAGCGTACTGCCAAGGGCACTTGCAAGCCTTCCCGGCTCACCCACTGTGGCAGATAGATAGATGAACTGACATTTTGGATACAGGTACCTGAGCCTGGCAATCAGCCCGTCCAGGCGCGGTCCCCGTTCAGGGTCCTGTATCATGTGCACTTCGTCCATCACCACAGTACCTACCTTGCCCACCCTGCCCCCGCCGCCCGAGCGCAGCAGGTAGTCAATACCCTCATATGTACCAACGATGATATCAGAATCAAGCGATGTGCGCATACGGTTTCCCTTCCCGCCACCGATACGGCTCTGTCCCACCCTTACGGCCGTAGTAAGTCCAAGTGATTGGTATTTTTTCCTGAACTGGTCATACTTCTGGTTGGCAAGTGCTACCAGTGGAACCAAAAACAGCATCTTACCCCTTCCAGCCAGAATATTGTTCACCCCTGCGATCTCGCCCACAAGCGTTTTACCGGTAGCAGTGGCAGAAACCACCAGCTGGTTTTTGCCCTTTAGTAATCCTGCCGCAACTGAAAGTGACTGTACCGGCAGCAGTGTTTCAGGAAGGATGCCTTTAAGGCGCCCATCCACATCCAGGTCTTTTGATTGTAACAGGCCCATATGCGAACTTGCCAGGACTTCATCGAACAGGGTCAGTTCACGGTCCATCTTTTTCGGGTCCATCAGCACCAGCATGCGGTCCAGGTCCCGTGTCTTGAGCAACTGCTGGAACAATCTATCGATCCCCTCTTCACCCATCCGCCTGCCACATAGGTTTATTTCCCTATGCAGTTCAGATAGGCCACAGTTCTCACAAAGAAACTCGCTCCGGTACCTGATAGAACCCTTATCCACAGGCGTAAACCGCCCATCTGACAGACATGTACGGCATACATCCACCCTTTCGTGGGTCAGGTGGTAACCCTCCAGCATCATCAGGAAATCCTTTTCAGATGCATCGTTCCCGTGTCCGGAAACCAGTATCAGGTCTGCCATGCGTAACAGGTCTACGGCTTCAGATGGAGCCATTACTTTATCAGTCCCATCTTCAACCACCCGGAACTTGAAAGGACGGGGACCCTTTGAACTATGCTTCAACTCGAGGATGCCTTTTAACGATGCAATGCTGCTACCGTCCTTTAATATCAACAGTTCGACAGCTGCCCTGGTCGGCCTTATTAAAACTATGAAAGACATATTAAAAAACAATCATTTACGAAGGTCATGAAGGTCATA
>JAKRWB010000282.1 GCA_022353185.1 ANME-2 cluster archaeon
TTGAAGTGCCCAATGCTTTGACCCTGAAATGGGTGTTGCCCTATTATATGAGGGTTACAGAGAGGCAGGGCACATGGGCTATGTTTGTATTGACAGGGGTGTTTTGTATGATAGGGATATTTGTGCCTTGGTGATGGGTTTTATATTAATGGCGGTTGGTGGTGTTTTTATTGGAAACGCGTTTTTTCATTATGATGTAATAGCACTGCCATAAATTGTATTATGGTGGTGGTGATGAGCATCATTCTTAAGATTATTAGGAAGATTTATATATTAAATTGATTGATTATTAATTAATTGATTAAAAATCTCTTTATGGGAAATATGAGGATATTGAATTGAATAAATTAATAATAAGTGCCTTACTGATTTTTGGATTGGTGGGGATGATTGGGACGGCGGTGGCAAACCCAACGTCAACTACGATAACGGGATTCGTTGTAGATGCTAGTGGTAATCAAGTAGAAGATGCGGAAGTTACTGTATACGAAGGGGATGTTTTCTCAGGCAGACAATTAGGAGATACTTTTGTAAGTGGTAGTATTCCAGGCTCAGAACCAGGTTATTACGCCATACAGGTTAGTACGGTGGATCTAACTGCCGATATAACAGTGTACGCTGTACATCATAATAGTGGATCAGGTTCCGTAAAAACAACCGCTGGAGCAACAAATACTCACAGGGTTAATGTAGCACAAGATATACCGATCCCCGAGTTTCCAACTATAGCTTTGCCAATTGCTGCAATACTTGGACTGATGTTCATTATTAGTTCAAGGAAAAAGAAAGAATAAACTTAATTAATTGAAAGTGATAATTGAACGAATCAATTATCGCATACTTCTTTTTTTGAATTTTTGTCGATTAACATTCGTTTTTAGCAGCTATCTTATATTTTATATTTGCTGCAATTGTTCTACAGAGACTGTCGGAAAAGTGGTGAAATTTTTAAACATTTGAATAAATACACGCAAGTAAAACGCTATGCTGCGTTATACAACATTTATCTCCTAAGTTGAAATGCCTCGAAATGTAGACTTTTCCGACAGTCTCCTACAAATAAACTTATTTATATAATCCCGTTCAATTCTATAGATGGGATTGATTATCAATTCCATCAAAACCTCAACAAACCCTTTATGGCAACCCCACCATGCGCGCAAAGCACCCAATACACACCACCCTGAGCACAGAAGCCATGAATGTCCTGGAACGCTATGAGCAGGAGCTGGGTGCCAAGAACATTGTCCTGGAGAAAGCGCTTCTGGGAATGGATAAGATCCGTTTTAAGGAAAAGGTCGATACCCAGAGTATTGCTAGGGTAATTAAAAGGGTACAGACAGGGATATTCGGTTTCGATGAGCTTGTGGAGGGGGGCATACCAGAGGGGTTCATTGTTGCCGTTACAGGTACGCCAGGCACAGGCAAGACCACATTCTCAATGCAGTTTTTACTTGAAGGGCTGAAAAAACATGACAAATGCATTTTTTTCTCCTTTGAGGAAAGGATAGAGCAGCTCATCAGGCAGTCTATTCGATATGGATGGAATATTGGAGAATTTTTAGACAAGGGGTATCTGGAGATATTCGGATTCACCATGCTCTCAACCGAGGAGATAATTGAGATTATAGATACATTTAAACCCAAAAGAATAGTATTTGATTCGCTGAACATCTTTTCTGATATTTTGGACTTCAGACAATCTCCACAGTGGAGGAATATTACCAAGAAGATCAAGGAGAAAAATATCACATGTTTTGCCATCACAGAAAAAAAACACGGACTTGAAGTGAAGGAATTTGATGATTTTGATTTTATGGCAGACGGCATTTTTTTCTTTGATAAGCAAATAACGCACGAATTGGATATGCAAAAGGCATATATTGTTGAGATCCAGAAAATGCGATTAACAAAGGTAAATGAAATGCCCCAGAAGTTTGTTTTTACGGACAAGGGTATCGAGATAAAAAGTTCGGCAGGACTGGCAAAGACATTTGAAATACACTTGAAGAATAAAAAACATTTATGAGAATGGTTTGACTTTTTGACAAGATTTACAGGATGAACAGGATTGGAATGTTGCCTCGTATCCTGTCAATCCTGTCTGAAATTTATATGATTTATATATAATTGGTCGTAATAACTGTCAATGGCGTTGGGGATTTAATCCCCCTTTTTTCTTTTTTCGCAATATCCAGTTCTATCTTTTTATCGGATGATTGTTCTTGTCGCCACGGCCTATTCCCTTATAGACAAAACCTTCATCAATAAATCCATCTGGTTCAACCATATTACGTCCGTCTACAATCACCGGATGCTCCTGCTCAGTTAATCCTTTCAACATATCTGGATTCATATTCAGGTATTCATCATGTCCTGTCAGTATAGCAATCACGTCAGCACCTTTTACAACATCAGATAGTTCATGAGAAATCATCACTTCCGGATAATCCAACACATGAGGGTCATGAACATTCACCGTACACCCGGCAGCTATCAACAGGTTTCTGTAAGGTTCAGAAGGTGGATTCCTGGCATCATCCGAATTATTGATAAAGGCCCATCCCAGTATTGCAACCTTTGAGCCAGAAAGGTTTTTACCCACCCTTGAAAGAGCATCTAATGTTAGGTTATACATATGCACAGGCATAAAATCATTCACCTTACGGGCCAGCACGAAAATCGAATCCATGCCGTCTGGATAATCTAGTTCCCCTTTTGATATCTTCACTCCACGCTCCAGGTGATAAGTGTCCTTTGTCAGGCAGTGCCCGCCAACACCTGCACCCGGGTACAGCATGGCCCTGGTGATGCCCTCACCTTTTAGACTGTCCACGCCGGTGCGCACATCATACACATTAATACCCATGGCTTCGCAGTACAGGGCCAGCTGGTTGATGGCCGCAATCTGCAGATCACGGAACGTGTTCTCAGCAGTTTTGGTCACTTCTGCAGCAGTTGCGGTCATAGGTATGACCCTGCCCTTTGTCATAACAGGCGTGTACAATTCCACGGTCCGGTCAGTACTGGTCTGGTCGATACCCCCTACAATACGGTCATGTTCCTGAATATTACGCAGCAACCGGCCTACCATCACCCGTTCGGGGGCATGGGCCAAGGCAAAATCCTTACCTGCGATCATGCCTGATTCCTCTTCAAGTATCTGCCTTGCCATACCTTCGGTAGTACCGGGTGTTATGGTGGATTCCAGCACAACCAGTGTACCTTTGGTGAGATAACGGCCAGCTTGTCTTAATCCTTCAACCAGGGCACCGAAATCCGGTTCAAGGTCACGGGGATTGGCAAAAGGTGTCTGTATGGCAAGGGCCACCGCATCCACTTCAGATATCCTGGAAAAATCTGATGTGCACTGGAACTTCCCGGCACTGACCACCTTTTTGACAAGATCATCCAACCCGGGCTCATCACCTTTCAAGGGGCATTCGCCGCGGTTTAACATATCGATCTTATATCCCGATGAAGTGGAATCCCTCTGGAACCCCAATACAAGGTCAAATGTATCCGAATCAGCTAACAACGCCGCAGCAGGTATGCCTACATATCCCATCCCAATAACACCTATCTTCTTGATGAGGCCTTTCTTGTCAAGTATTTTTTTTAGATCGCTCATATTCATCACATATTTCAATGTCAAAAGGAATTCAGACCACCACGACCTTTCCCTTATTATATGACTCTATTGCCGCCATTGCAACCCTGAGTGCATGTATCCCGTCTTCACCTGATGGTTGCATTTCTTTACCATTTGATACCGCGTCAATGAAATATTCGAGTTCTCGTTTTAACGGTTCTTCTTTTTCTATTTTGGCTTTCCGGATCCATTTCCCAGCATGCAGTTCCACGGTCTGGTCGATATAATCGAGATAGGCCACACCTTTTAAACCTATGGCGGTAAGTTTTCGGACCTTATGGGGGGTCAGCCAGTTTGTCTCCACCAGACCTGATAACTCATGGTCGAACCGAAGTATGATAGCCGCATGATCTTCCATTGAATGGATATCTGCACCTGCAATAGCATATACCTCATTGACCTTCATACCGTACAAATAGGAAATTACATCGATATCATGCACCCCGATATCAAGTATCACCCCTACATCCCTTATCCTTGGATTATAGGGTCCTACCCTGTGGGTGGATATCGATACGATCTTGCCAAGGATACCGGAATCGATGATCTCTTTCAATCTCATGACAGCCGGATTGAACCGTTCAATATGTCCCACCATTAACTTGACACCGGCATCTTTAGCGGCTTTTGTTAATCTTTCAGCGTTTTTGAGGGTATCAGCAATGGGTTTTTCCACCAGGATATTTACTCCTGCATTAATAGCGTCCATTCCTATGGCCATGTGCAGTGTAGTTGGCACTACAATACTAACTACATCAAGGTCCTGCTCGAGCAGTTGCCTGTGGTCGGTATAACACTTAACTCCATATTGCCTGGACAGCTCATTGGCCCTGCTCTTGGATACATCAGATATGCCGACCAGTTCCACTTGTTCCATTTCATGGTAAATACGGACATGGTGTTGCCCCATGGCTCCGATGCCAATGACTCCTGCCCTCATCCAATTAATTCTCCCATAGTTGTTATGATATGATCCAGGTCTTCTGTTGAAACAGACGGGTGCACAGGCAGTGATATGACCTGCATGGAAGCCGTCTCGGTATTTTTCAGCGAATCAATGTAGCCTGATTTCTTATAAAGGGGCTGTTTATGTATCGGTACCGGGTAATATATTCCTGTCCCTATGCCCTTGTTACCCAACAATTCGACAAGATGGTCACGTTCAAGTCTGCAATTATTGGTCACCCTGATCGTATACTGGTGGAATACATGGGTGCAGCCATTTCTTATCTGCGGGACCTCGATTCCCTCCAGACTTCTCAATCCTGCTGAAAGGTATCTGGCATTCTCCATCCTTTTGCGGTTGAATTCATCCAGTCTGCCAAGCTGGACCAGTCCAATGGCTGCGGAAATATCCGTCATCCTGAAGTTATAGCCCAGCATCTCGTGATGATATCGCTGCTTTGAACCGTGTGAGCGGATCATACGTGCAGTTGCATCGATGTCCTTATCATCTGTGGTGATCATACCGCCCTCACCTGTGGTCATGTTCTTTGTCGGATAGAAACTAAACGTCCCGGTCCCGAATGAACCTGCCGACTTTCCATGGTATGCAGTCCCGTGGGCCTGACATGCATCCTCAATAACGATCAAATCCTTGTCCTGTGCGATATCCATTATTGCTTTCATCTCGGCAGGATGCCCGTAAAGATGGACGGGGAGGAGGGCTTTTGTCAGGGGAGTGATATGGTTCAGGATGTCATCCGGGTCTATGTTGAAAGTATCCAGTGAAATATCTGCGAATACCGGTTTTGCGCCATTATACAGTATGGAATTTGCAGTGGCAATGAATGAAAAAGAAGAGGTAACTACTTCGTCCCCTTTTCCTATACCGGCGGCCTGCAACGCTATCTGGAGGGCCGATGTCCCTGAATTTACGGCTACTGCATGGTTAACCCCAATATAACCACTAAATGCCTTTTCAAAATCAAAGACCTTGGTGCCTTCAGCTATTACTCCTGACCTCATTACATCAGTAACAGCATCTATTTCTTCTTCATCTATAATTGGTCTGGCTATCGGTATCATAATATCATATCATATTTGAGGTATTTAATTCAGCAGGAAGGGGCAATATTTTGGCTGGAACACCTAATGCAAGTTTCCAGGGCGGCACATCTTTAGTGACTATTGCCCCGGCTGCGACCATTGCACCTTCACCCAGTTCAATACCGGGTAAAATAGTAGTGTTCGCCCCAATAGAAGCTCCATTTCTTATTATCGGTCCCTTAAGGTCATACTTTTTACGAATAGGATATTTATCATTTGTCAAAACTGCACAAGGACCAATGAATACGTTGTCTTCGATTATAGTGTTAGTGGGAATGTAAACGTTACTTTGGATGCTTACGTTATTCCCGATTTTGGTGTTTCCGTCTATTACCACATTGGTTCCGACCAGGACATTGTTTCCTATAGTGGTATTTTCCCTTATCAAGACATTATGTCCAGTCTGGAAATTATCTCCAATCACAACATCTGAATAGATTATAGAACCTGTGCGTATGACTGCATTAATACCAATTGTTGCACCAGTAAATTCATATTCAGATATTGGTATTTCAGATTTTGAAGTGTGCTCCAAAATGGACCTTGTGGGGCATCCAAGGATAACATATTCCATGATGATACTGTCTTTGCCTATCGAATTAATTCCATATAATATAGCAGTATCATTCAGCTTGAAATTGTTTAGTTGCATAGATTTCAAATGATCTACCTGCATATTCTGTAAAGTGGATTTTTCATTCATTTTGAAAATTCAATTCCTTCCTGTATTTTGTTCATATGCTTTGCAGTATAGCATAACTCCCTGTCTGAAATATTTTGTATAAGATTGATTTACTCTTTATTAAAGGTTTTTGAGTCGAAGATTTAAATTATCCCGTGAAACTTATAATAGAAGACATCATTTATTATCAATACCTTCGCCACATTCGTTGTGATATAACATAGTTTTTGTGACCTAGTCATTCCACCACGACCCAAAATCCAATGAATTTTTTTCATTCATTAACCAAACTTATTTAATATATGGATGCATATAGTTCCATATGGGTCGGAATAGAGCATATCACGTCGTCAAAAAAATAAGTTTTAGCGATTTGGAAAAAACAATCAAAGGAAAAAAAAAGGAACTTCGTGTACTGAATAGGCTTTACTTCATACGTTTTCTTTATCAAGGATACGTCATAGAAGAAGCAAGTGAAAAGCTTGGGATTACCATGCCGACTGCTTATGAATGGCTCAAACGGTGGAATAAATCAGGATATGATGGACTTGTTCCAAACTTCAACGGAGGTCCAAAACCAAAACTTAGCGAAGAGGAAATTGAGATATTAAAGAACCTACTCAAACACAAAGATGACTGGAAATTAAAAGAAGTTCGCAAGCTGATCAAAGAGCAATTTGATGTTGAGCATTCTGAAATGCACGCCTGGAGGATTATGGTAAAGCTGAAGCAAGCACCATAATGCGCTTAATAGAAAAACCGTTTCAACGAGTATATACTAATAAATTATTTAGGAATATAACTTAAGTATGTTATGTTATGGAGATGCCATGTTTAATACTTTGACTATTTTATCGTGTTTAAATTGTTGTTTAGACACAACGACATTGAACCGTTTGAAAACAATCGTAACCGCCATGTTAACCATGACCGGGCGAGTAACCATGCTTGGAATATCACGTTGGACTGATGATGGTGGTAGTTACCGCACGATTCAACGTTTTTTCAATACCAAGATCACATGGGAAAAAATTCATTGGTGCTTGATTCGTCAATATTTTTTAGATAACGATGACCCATTTATCTTTGACGGTGATGAAACGGTTGTAACAAAGGCCGGAAAGATGACGTATGGCCTCAATCGATTTTTTTCATCCATCTATGGAAAAACGGTGCCAGGTTTAGATTTTTTCACATTGTCATTGATAAGTACAAAGCAGCGAACCTCTTACCCATTGATAACCCGGCAGATGACTCATTCTGAAGATTAAAAAAACGACACAAAACGCAATTACTGCAGAAGATCGTAAGAATCAGCAAAATAAAAGCGATTCCTCTACAAAAAGAGGAAGAGGTAGGCCAAAAGGCAGTAAAAATAAAAACAAAGTGGATGTCGAACTATCATCCTATCTATGCATCATTCAGAGTATTCTTAAGGGAATGTTGAAGCTAATTGGTTCCACCATTCCTATAACATATATTGTACTTGATGGTGCATTTGGGCATAATAATGCTTTACAAATGGTCAGACAATGCAAATTGCACATTATTTCAAAATTACAATATAATTCTGCACTTTATTTCCCGTATAAAGGCACATACCATGGGTGTGGTGCACGTAGAAAATATGGTGATAAAATTGACTACAGCTGCATCCCATCTAAATATTTGAAAGAAACCATTATTGAAAAGTCAGTTCAAATTGAGATTTATCAAATGGATATGCTACATAAGCGATTTGCTCAAAAGCTAAATGTGGTTATTATTGTAAAAACCAATCTCAAAACACATGCACGGGGGCATGTGATATTGTTCAGCAGTGATCTAAAGCTGGCATATGACAAGTTAGTCGATTATTATAAACTACGTTTTCAGATTGAGTTTAACTTCCGAGATGCAAAACAATATTGGGGTCTGGAAGATTTTATGAATGTCAAGGAGGTTCCTGTAACTAACGCTGCCAACTTAGCTTTTTTCATGGTGAATGTTTCTCAGGCATTAATTCACAATGTTCACAAGGATGATTCCAACTTTGGCATTCAAGACCTTAAAGCATACTTCAGAGGTGGTAAATATGTCAATGAAACATTAAAATTACTACCGCAAAAACCAGACCGAATTTTAATTCAGCAGATATTTAGCCGAATAACGAAAATTGGAAGTATTAATAGTGGTTAGTGCTGATTAATGGCGAAGGTATTGCCTAACATAAAGTATTAAATATAGTCAAGGTATGATTACTTTAATATAAAAAGCGGGAGCAGTAAAATGAAATGGTCATTACAGATCGGAAAAGTCATTGGGATTCCCATACAACTGCATGTCACCTTCCTTTTCATACTCATATTGTTCATTTACTACTTTGCAGTAATTGAATTCCCAATAGGCACAATGGTACTGGGATTCGACGGCATGAACATATCATTGATAGAAAAACTGATATTCAGCACCATTGCATCTATCCTGTTCTTCTCCACCATCCTGCTGCATGAATTGAGCCATTCATTCGTTGCCAAGAGAAACGGCATGACCATCCAGAGCATTACCCTCTTTGTGTTCGGAGGTGTGGCCCAGATGGAAGAGATACCCCGAAACCCAAAACTTGAACTAAAAATGGCAGCAGCGGGTCCGGCACTGAGCCTGGCTATCGGCATATTGACCTACGCATTTTATGTATATTTTGGTCCCGTTGAAGTGGCTGAGGTTGGAATGACCGCCAAAAATGCAGTGCTGATAACTGCGGGGATTATCTCGGTTTATAATCTGTTTCTGGGCATATTCAACCTGCTGCCAGCGTTCCCCATGGACGGCGGCCGTGTGCTCAGGGCACTTCTGGCAATGTGGCTGCCGTACATGGATGCTACCCGAGTGGCAGTCTCAATAGGCAAAACATTTGCATTCCTGATGGGAATATTCGGCCTGTTCACTGTAAACATAATACTCATCTTGATAGCGTTTTTTATTTTCTACGGAGCACAGGGCGAAGAAAGGGAAACATACTTTGCCATCAGTCTTGAAGGTATCAAAGTAAAAGATGTCATGACCCCGGTGCAGGATTTGGTATATGTCCCTCCAGACTGGACCATATCCCAGCTTGTAGAAGCGATGTTCAGGTTCAAACATATGGGATACCCGGTGCAGGAAGGTCTGGACAAACCGCCTTTGGGTATTGTGACCTTTGAAGATGTACAAAAAGTTCCTCAACAGGAACAAGATTCCGTTCAGGTAAAGGATATTATGACCAAAGAAATCATTTCAGTGAGTCCTGAAAATGAAGCATACCAGGCACTACAGACCATAGCAAAGAATAATATTGGCAGGCTCCTGGTCATACAGGATAACAAAATAAAAGGCATCATAACAATGAAAGATATAATGAGGAACATGCAATTCAAACACATGTACATGTCCCCGGACTGAACAAATATGGTGATGTGAGATGGATGATTGTATATTTTGTAAAATAGTCAATGGTGGGATTCCAAGCTATACTGTATACCAGGACGATGATACCCTGGCATTCCTGGATATAAACCCTAACACTCAAGGGCATACGTTGGTAATCCCGAAAAAACATGCTGCTAACATAACAGACATGGACGACAAGGACATAGCGTCATTGTTCAGGACCGTGCGCAAAGTGGTCAGTGGTTTACAGGCGGCCATTAACCCTGAAGGATTCAACTTGGTGGTCAATCACGGTGAAGTGGCAGGGCAGGTTATACACCACTTCCACTGCCATGTAATACCGCGAAATACCGGGGACGGTATCGAATATAATTTTGAAGGGTTTACTCCATCACCGGAAGAGTTCCAGGAACTTGCCGGTAAAGTGGCTGAGCACATAAATTAATACCGATACCCAATGGAGACCATTTGTTCCCATCGGTATAAAGAGTCTCCCTGAAACATTATTGAGGATTACACGCTCACTGTTGGTTTTTCTGTCAGTGATATAGTAGGGGTAATTGACCTTCTCTTACAAGCATCCACACACTTCATGCAATTGAAACAATCATCATTATCAGAGGTGTCAGTTACGTCAAGTTCCATCGGACAATCCTGTTGACATAGCTTACATTCCACACAACCATCAACATGGAGCCTTAAAAGACGCTTTTTTGCCAATAATGACTGGATATAACCCATTGGGCAAAAACTGCACCAGGTCCTTGGTTTAAATATTATCCCCAGGGGGCCGGCTAACAGGATTGTACTCACGATACACATCAATACCAAAAAACCACCCATTTGTGCCAGAAGATTGTCTGAACGGAGAACAGGATTATATCCCAGCAATGATAATCCAAGCAGTAATGTCATTGCAACTAACATCATATTCTTGAATCCCCTGGTCCTTAATATTTTGGGAATCCTGCGATTCATAGAAAGCGGGCCCAAAACTCGGTCAAGGAACACACCCCTTGGACATAACCATCCACACCAGAACCTGCCAAACAAAGGTGCGAGAAGTATACCACCAATTACTAAAAATCCTATGAATATCAGGCCTATAATGAAAAGGCGGTCATTATTTGTAAATAAGCCGTATGCTGCAACCGCAAATATTAATGAGCTTATAGCCAGTGAGACTAATTGTATCTTTTGTCGATGATTTTTATAATTCATATTTCTCAACACCCTATAAGAGAAATTTAACTATATAAAGTTATGCACGGTTTTGTGCTAACCATGCATAATGAAGAAAACTAACGAAATCACTTACCTAAATATTGCTGTTTAAACCAATCTTTAAATTCAACGAACCTATCTTCAATAATAGCCACCCTTGCCTGTTTCATAATGTCCTGAAGGAAATGAACATTATGTATGGATGCCAGACGCATGGCCAGCAGTTCCGATTCCTTAAACAGGTGGTAAATGTATGCCCTTGAAAAATGCCTGCAGGTATAGCACCCGCATTCCTCATCAATGGGCCTGAAATCCCTGACATGGGATGAGCGACCAAGGTCCATCTGCCCGTGTATGGTCATCACAGTCTGGTGTCGGGCGTTGCGGGTGGGGAATGCACTATCAAAGATGTCCACACCCAGATAGATAGATTCCAGCAATTCCACAGGCGAGCCCACACCCATCAGGTATCTGGGCTTATCAGGCGGTATCTGGGTCAGGTTCAACCTGATAGTCTCATGCATGACCTCTTTTGGTTCGCCAATACTCAACCCCCCAATGCCATAGCCGTCAAAATCCATATTCACCAGCTTGCGGGCACAGATCTCCCTCATATCAGGATATGTCCCGCCCTGCAAAATGGCAAAGACCAGCTGGTTGTCGTTACAACGGGCATCAAGACTGCGCTGCCCCCAGTTCAGTGTCCGGCACACTGAATCCCTGACTTCATCACGGGTGCTGCCCCATGGCGGACAATCATCCAGCACCATTGCAACGTCAGAACCCAGGGCACCCTGTATCTCCATGCACATCTCAGGTGTGTACATATACCGCTTACCATACCTGGAATTCACGTAACTTATACCCTGTTTGTTCAATCTAAACTTGAACTCCTTTCGCAATATCTGGAACCCGCCGCTGTCCGTAAAAATAGCTCCGTCCCAGTCCATGAACTTATGCAGCCCACCTGCTTCATGTATCAATTCATGGCCCGGGCTCAGGAAAAGATGGAACGCGTTACTGATGATGGCCTGTGTTCCCATCTCCTGTATTTCCTGTGGCGTAAGCGTCTTGATTGTGGCCTTGGTCGCCACTGGCATAAAGGCGGGTGTATCGACAACCTGATGGTGTGTGGTCAGTTTTCCCACCCTGGCATTTGATGAAATTTCCTGGTGAACTATTTCAAACATGTCCTGCCCCCACTATGTCCTCTGTCTTCTCTGTTCACAATATCCTCTTGTTATTCAGTATGAACATTGCATCTCCAAAACTGTAGAACCTGTATCCCTTATCAATGGCCTCGCTGTATGCTGCCAGCACCGTATCCCTGCCGGCATAGGCACTTATAAGCATTAGCAGTGTGGATTTGGGAAGATGGAAATTGGTGATAAGACCACTCAACGGTGTCTTGAATTGGTAAGGTGGGTGTATGAATATCTCACTCCAGCCCCGGGATGGTACTATCTTACCATCCAGCCACCGTGCACTTTCCAGCGCCCTGACCGTTGTTGTACCGACTACGAATATTCTCCCCCCATTTTCGATGGTATCATTAATGGCACAGGCAGTATCCTCATCAATAGTAAAGTATTCACTCTCCATGGTATGCTCTTCCACATCTTCGGCACGGACCGGCATGAACGTGCCCACCCCCACATGGAGGGTGACAAATGCCATCCTCACGCCCATCTGTTTTATCGTGTCAAGCAACTGCGGTGTAAAATGTAGTCCGGCAGTTGGAGCCGCAATGGAGCCTTCGTCCCTGGAATATATGGTCTGGTAGCGCTCACCATCCTCCAGGTGTTCTTTGATATATGGCGGCACTGGCATAACTCCCTCCTCGCATAGGCAGGAGTTCATGTCACCGTCACATTGGAAACTGATATTGTACCTGTATCCGGTTTGCGTATCAACCCGCTCCTTCACTATACCTGATAATGTATTGAAATTAAGTTTTGCCCCTACCTTTACCTTACCCCTGACCAGGCATTCATAATACTTATCGTCCAGCCGCTTAACCAGCAGCACTTCAACCCGGCCCCCCGTCTCTTTAGTACCGTACAACCTGGCAGGTATCACCCTGCTATCGTTCAATACCAGCAGGTCACCAGGGCGCAGGAACCGGGGCAGGTCATGGAAAGTTTGATGATACCGTTCGTCTTCATCCAGCACCATCAACTTTGATGAATCCCTGGGGTCTGCAGGTTTTTGGGCTATCATGTCCTGGGGCAAGTGATAGTCAAAATCCGATAGTTTCATGTCTGTCCCCCATTGGACCCAAATGATTAAATCTTTATGTCGGGTGGGCACAATCTCAATAACCAGTTGTTTCTTATGAAGACATGTTAAAATTGATGATTACATAGACATGGATTTACAACGAATCACAATTTTGGTTATAATTCCTGAATTGCATCAGTTACCATTAAATTTGAAAAGTATACCAAGGATTACTATTTTGGATGTAATTGTCGCATCTGCATAAACCGTGGCAAGAATCATGCTGATAAATGGGCAAAATCTCAGAAAAACGCAATGTTCAGTATTATTTCGAAAAAAAAAGAAAAAAAGCAGGCTTTGTGCCTACTTCTCCATGTACATAGATACTGACTTGAATTTAATCAGTTCACCAAAATCGCTGGTTCCAAGGTCCTCGTCATTTATCGACCCGGTGGCTGTAGCTTCCCTGAACGATGATTTATCACTGTACTTCGACGTGAAGTCATCGTACTTGAAAATAGACTTTGAGCTGCTCTTCATAACATCACCTTCACCTGTCCATTGGGCAGCGATGGTTACGGTTTCCATAGTATAAGTATCCGTATTCCAATCATAAACATAGAGCTCGATGTCAACAGGAGAAAGAGTTGCAGACTCTAGTTTTTTATCGATTGTAAAAACATCCTCCTGGGTAAACATATAACCCCACTTGCCAGACGAATCACCTGTATTTTCATCATATGTCCAGATATCAACATAGATATCGGTTCCATCATTACTCGTTGTTGCTTGAATGAATGTATCAGTATATACACCATCGGTATATTCATACCAACCCGCATATGCAGCCATACCTTCGTCTCGATAGATTGACTTAGAATCGAATGCTTCAGCACTTATGGTCAGCGAAAACAGAACCATAAGCACAAACACGCCTGTAAATAGTTTCTTCATATTTTATCCTCCTTATCTAATATACTCATCTTTGAAAGTGCGATAAATAATTGCCATACAGACTGGCAGGATTATCGATAGATTCTTTTTCATTTCTAACCCTCCCCTTTCCATCGCACACGTTGAGTAAACGTAATTTCTCAATGGAATCATACCATATTTAGAAAGATTTACTACTAATGTATTACAAAAAGTAACGCCGAGTATTAATTATTTAAATCGATTTTATTACGTGTAATACCCGGGGGATAAAAAATGAAAATTCGGAGGACTATTTCCATAGATAAGAATGATCTTGCGACTCTAAAACCGATTCTTGACTCCAATGGCAATAACCTTAGTCTCGCCATCAGGCAACTAATTGATAATTACCGGCAAGAGGACAATTTAAAAAAGATAACCAGTGACCAACAACGAGTGATCATGTTGAGAAATAATATTATCGAGAACAAGGTTGCAAGTCTTATCCCGATCCCACTGGTTAAATGGCTGGTTAAAAGAAGCCTGGGGGTACCTCCTCTGGGTACTTTCAGGGGCATACTGGAAAAATATCCAAGACTGTTGGGAATAAGCGGATTAACTATTGAAGAATATGTCAAATCTATCAATACCCATGGAGATATATTTGGATACCAGATCACACAGCAAACGGAGATAAGTCCAGATCATAAGAGTATCCGCATTTCATTCGAGACAGAAGACCCTGAACACTTGAAAGGGACAGTCATTAGCTATTCATGCTTGCTGGCTCATCACCCTCTTAATTTGAAGACAAAAAAGGTTATGGAATCCCCCAGTCTCATCATAATTGACTACGAACAATGCAACAGCGAAGAAGAGGCCTACAGTTCAGTCATGGATCATTTTGGATACAACCAGTTGATGATGGATGAGATATTAAATAATATCAAATTCTGGAGAAAAATCATCAATATCCTGAAAGCTGACAATTATCAAGATATTATTATCAGCAGGGACATCTTCCTTCAACTCTTTAAATCCCATGATTTTTCGGATGACCTTTGCAGCCTTATAACCATGATATATAGCGTGTCAGTAGAGGATGCAGAATGCTATGATATCACCAAATACATCTCGGAGATCTGTGAAACGAACGGGCTAATTATCAGAATCGAACACAACGATAATGAAATAAAGATATATCATAGATTCAATGAGATGGAAATTATCAATCTGGTCAATGACACTATAATCAGGACCCTGGAAATTTCGGGCCACCACTTCATGATTAAAAAAAGTGGAAAGGTTACCATGTTAAGCCGTGTGTGAAAATATATGTCAAATAGGAATTGGGAAAAAAGGGCATATAGAGGAATTACAATCATCATCTTTGTGGTATGTTGGGAATAATGTGAGATTATTTATCTAAAATAGCAACAAACTCGTACGAAATGGACTAACTCTTTGAAGAGTTTGTTATGAGTACGCATAAGTTCGCTGTTAAATATAATTAAAATCCAATATTTCAATAGTCTGCGACAGCATAACCTTAATACACACAGACGATGCAACCAAAAATCCGTGCCAGTCCGTGTGAATCTAGTTCTGAAAAATAACTATAAAATGGTATAGTGCCTGTTGGGGGGTAAGAGATAATATATAACAAACCCATTGTCAGCCAATGAAAGATACGGTAGGGATAACAGCCCTGGTTCCCCCTGAACTCATTTATGCATGCGGCAAGCAGCCCCTTGATGTAAACAACGTGGTGCCGGAATCATCTTTAAGTCCTGGCAGTAAACTGTGCGCCTGGACCGCCATCTGGAGGGACATGATACTGAACGGTGGACTCGATATTGATTCGCTGGTTGTGGTTGCCGGAGGCGATTGCCATAATGCGCTGGTGGACGGGCAAAAAGCGGAACTAAGCGGCATGCCCACACATTATTTTTTCTATCCCTTTGACAGGGATACAGATTACCTGAGGTCACAGCTTGAGAAATTGACCCAGTTTCTTGGTGGCATAAAAGACGAGAGGATGTTTTCCCTCATAAGCGACCTGAAGTCGAAGGGCAGGGCACTGGACGAACTAAGAGTGAACGACCGTGCCCAGGCCAGCGATGTGTTCTCTGTCCTGATATCGTTCAGTGACCTGACAGGAGACCCGGATGCATTTGAAAAGATGCTGAACAGTGTACCAGAAACTGATGTGGAATATTCCAGCCGGGTTGCACTCATTGGCGTACCACCAATATATCCTGACTTCCATGAAACAGCTGAGAGTTTCGGGCTGCACGTAGTGTACGATGAACTGCCGTACGAATTCTTGCGCCTCGGCGGGTCTGACCTGGACTCCCTGGCCCGCAGTTATAGGGACTATTCCTTCGCAGGCCCTATTAAGAACAGGGTAGAGCTCATAAAGGATGAACTGCAGCGGCGCCGGGTAGATGGGGTAATACACTATACCCAGTTTGCCTGCCACCACACCCTGGAAGACGAGATTTATAGGAAGTATCTTGACTATCCTATACTCACCGTGCAGGGTGATCTGCCCAGGCCGTCGCCGGAACAACTCAAGCTCAGGCTGGAGGCTTTTGCTGAGATGCTGGAAGTGATGCCGTGAATATCGGGCTTGATGTGGGCAGTACCACTGCTAAGGTAGTGCATATGGAGGATGGTGATGTTATCTTTTCAAAAGTAGTGCCTAGCCACCGCTGGATAGAACTTATAGATGACGTACTTGATGACGAAAACATTGTATCCACTGGTTATTTCAGGAAAAAAGTGCCCCACTTTGCTGCAATAACCGAGATTACAACAGCATCACTGGGTGCCAGGTACCATGACCCGGATGCCCAGGTTATTGTTGACATCGGCGGGCAGGATACAAAAGTTATCGACCTGCGCAACAATACCTTTGTCATAAATGACAAGTGCAGTGCGGGTACCGGTGCCTTTTTGGAACTGGCAGCACACTATTTTGACATACCTGTCGGGTCCCTTGGTGAACTGCACGGCAGGGCAACAAAAGGAGCTCAGATAAACAATACCTGTGGTGTGTTCGCCATTTCTGAGATGATATCCCAGCTGGTTGGTGGGTTCAGTATGGAAGAAGTGATATATGGATTGCATCAGGCCTTCGCCCTGCGGATCGCACAGATGGTTCCGCCTGCCGATACTGTGATGCTTATCGGTGGTACGGTGCAAAATACGGGCATCGTTGATGCAGTAAACAACGTACTGGATTCAAAAATAGAAGTACCGGGCGCACCCCAGTTGGTCAATGCCCTGGGTGCGGCCCTGTACAGGGAAAGATTGAATGATGGCAGATAAGTTTAAGCATCTACCCACGGACTTTTGAATCCCCCATTACTAATCTCGCGCATCCGCTTGACCATGTAATCATGGGCTTCGTTTACTGTTTCCAGGTCGCCGCGCAGGACCAGTATTTCGCGGGCGTCAACTTCTATTATTTGGACATTGGCCAGTCTGGTTACCGGTTCCAAATCAAATTCTTCCACCATTTCCACAATTAGTGATTCTGGCACACCAGGTGGTATCATCAGGTCATACAAACCTTCAAGCTCGTTAACTTCCTGGGTACCTTTTAAATCTTCTTCTTCTTCAGTAAATTCGTCACCAATGTATACGTTCTTTTTATCCTTTTTTTTAATTGCTGATTCTGTCAATTGATCACCTAAATATTTTAATCGATAATTCTAACAAACTATGCTATTTTTTCACCGGCACTTGGTCCGTATATGGCGTCATAGACTTCTTCCACATGGAATATCACTACAGCCTTTCCGGGTAGTTTTTTAGATTCAGCCAAATTCTTTGCTTCATCATAACGTTCGCCTTTTTCAAGATAATCAACTGAACCTTTGACCTGATATGATAGTTTGGATTCAGCATCATAAGCTACAAGTGACAGTTTCGGATTGGCTTTAAGGTTATCTGCGGTTTTTTTGAAGAAATTGTCAACTATCATTATAGTCTCATCATCAATGAATTTCCACATTCCAACAAAAATCACATTTGGTTTGCCGTTACTATCTGCCGTAGCAATAGGCAGAGGCTTCTGTTTTTGTATTACTTCCTTAACTTCAGAGGATAATTTGACCATATTGTTCACCATTGATTGTTGTAGTTATCGAGGTTCATAAATGTTTGGATGTATTACTGGAACAAATGCTATGGCTGATACAGACAGGTAAAATATATTTTTTAGGAATTGGTCTGGATAATCTTATACCACTGATATGCCATTACTACAAGAATTAATATTACGAAAAATCCCAAAAAATCAAATAACAATTCAATGACTCCATGTTCTACATATCCGTTGGAATTAAGTTCAATATATCTGTAGACCCTCCTGGACATGATTATCCCACCAACTAACACTAAGTAAATCCAATTTTTTTCCAGGAATTTTTTATCAAGGAATGCCCTGGCTTTTATTACGTCCAGACTCTTTTCTTTCCAAACAAGCCAATTTTTGATTACTAAAAATAATCCTAATAACCCAAGAATAATTGATGCAACATTAAAAGCCAGCGAAAGTAAATGATAAGTTTCCAACAATTAACACCACTTTTATGTTTTGAACGTTAACCTATATAAAGATTATACATTTATTATTATATGGTGATTATATATTTATTATTATATAAATCTTGTCTCACTTTGCCAGCAATATTATAGAGATTGGTACATAAATGGAATATTATAATAAAATTAAATGGAGCCTCGGGGGGGATTTGAACCCCCGACCTCGTCCTGTTTGGAGTCCTGCGAAATTATCGCAGTCCATTACCAAGGACGCGCTACACCCCTAAGCCACCGAGGCATTATGTTTCCTTTCATTAAACTTTTGGCGGGCCCGGAGGGATTCGAACCCTCGACATCCGGGTTAGAAGCCCGGCGCTATATCCTGGCTAAGCCACGAGCCCACAGGCGTTTACCGATTTGGCCAATGGACTTTCAAATAGTATTCCAACCATAAAAACTCTTTGGTACAATTGCCATTTAGATGAGTTTTATCCCATATCATTTTGCTTCCAGATAAGTGACACTGTCAGCATCCACAAAAAAAGGACTACCCATAACAAAATCTCCAACCTTGCGTACTCTGGCAATTCCCTGCATTTGTAGTTGAAGCCTTGCTGCAAACGTTTCGCACTCTTCAAACATCTCTTCCGACCTGCTGACAAGGCGATGCATTGAGACATGCCGTTCCTTAATCTTTGCCATCACGCCTATTGTCCCGGCTTTAATATCACTATAACTGGATTTGGTCAGGAAAATCAGGTCGCCCACTTCTGTATTATAAACTGATAAAAAGTTGTGAGGACTGTGTATCTCAATGGTACGTATGCGGTTCTCCTGAAGCTCTTTTAACACCTGCGAAGATATACCAGTAAGCGCTATATATTGCATTTACAACACTCCCATGTTTTATTTTACCCGTACATTGGGAACTCACGTCTGGGTTGTACACCCTCTTCTGAAGTCCTAACCTGTTCAGAAAGTTTCTGCAGTTCAAGTTCAATCTGTTCTGCCTGTTCAAGCAGATTTTCAGTGTTTATGGAAAGATTATAGATAATATTTAAAATCTTTATAACCATTGCCGCAGCTCTGGGGTCGGGGTTTGGACTATTGGTCTCGCCCAACAGGCTTATAGCAGGAATGTTCCGCATATAACATTCTGTCATCACGCTGCCGGAAATACCGCTAATGGTACCCACCTGGAATACCTCTACATGCTCCTTTATCTTATCAAGCATTTCTTCATTGGTTGCTGCTCCAAAAACCTTGTTTTCAGCAGACATGGTAGCTATCCCTGCAATTGATACGATTTCTTTCACGTTCAGTGACTGAGCCCAGTCTATCAAAACCTTACTGACCTCGTATGAAATCGTCGGATGAATGGGAATATCTGAAATTACGGTCAAAATATTATGTTCCACACTTTCATAAATGCGAACTGGCATATTGATAATACCATTGAACAGAACAGCAATTGGCGGGAAATATTTTGATTCAATACTTCCAATATATTCCATCTTAAGTTCATCTATCAGATGCTGGCTGGCAATATTCCCCACAAGCCCAATACCTGGAAAACCCTCAATAATTATTGGATTTTCAAGTGATACTGACTTTGTACTAATTGTGACATTTTCTCCATATTGAGATTTTTCATCCCCTGGCATAATTTCACCAAAATTGTTTTGTAACTCCTTGTAAATAAGTACATCGATATTGCATCGATGGTTAAAGGTTTTTCAGTCTGGATACAGCTTCCAGCAAAGTTTCATCGCTCTTGGAGAAAGTAAACCTGACAGTGCTTGCACCCATTTCAGGGTTTTTGTAGAAATTACTACCAGGCACAGCCGCCACACCTATTTCAGAGGCAAGGTAATGCGCGAAGGTAACATCATCTCCCAAGTCAAAAGCTGAAATATCAGCTAAGATGTGATATGCTCCCTCAGGGAGCACTTAAAATTTTGTATACTCCTATTTTCTGATGCTGGTTTTTTGTAAAAATCTCTTTAATCGTATATACTTTTTGGTAGGATAATGTTTTATTGAATTTGCCCTGGTCGCCCTGGAGATATCTCCCTTGAGATTATGTCCAGTCTTGTGAGCATGAAGGTATCTCCTGCGCCCTCATCCATCTGCTTCACGGCAATCCTGCCGCCTATGGTCACTGCACCGCTGGCCATCACATCGCTCCAGCCCCTGAGCCGCATGGTGTTGGGAACTGCTATAGTTGTAGCTACCCCTCCCAGGGAACCGACAACATATTTGCCTGTGAGATTGCCCACCAGTGCTTTGCTTCTGGTCCTGTCCCTGTCGATGTATTCGGGGTTCGCTCTTAATTTGCGGACTGGCTTTGGGTATATGATATGATCTGCAGGGGTTTTTGTTTTCTTCGACGCTTGCATCAGGTTGTACTGTAAGAAAAAGCAGCCTTTTACCATCTCTCCCCGCTCTGGATGTCTCCAATCGCTTCCCATGTTCATGCATCAAGTTTAATATTGTGCTTGGCAGCTAATTCTCTTAGTTCTTTTGCTGTTATTTCAAAATCTTCCTTACCAACTTGATCCCCCAACTAAAGTACGTGTACATATGAGGCAACAGCTTCATCAAGATAATAGACCTTATATTCCGCAGGTATATTTTGAAAACAAATCTTTATCTTAAATATTGAATAATTTCGCATGATAGTGGTTTTTGAA
>JAKRWB010000283.1 GCA_022353185.1 ANME-2 cluster archaeon
CTTTGGCTCTTTTGGATTCATTTCCAATTCAATTGTCTTTATTTGATTTGAAATAGAAGCACTTCCATCAAGCTGAAAATTGGGTAATGTCCAACAAATAGTAGTTAATTATTGTAGAACAAATTTACAACAAGGTCTTCTTTTGTTAGTTTCAAATATGCTGCAATATCTTTTAAACCATTATTCAGCGTTCCCACCTTAATGGGATTATGGGCTGGAATTGTTATCGAATGCTTGTGCCCCATAAAAGTACTCATTAATAGAATGTGACTTCCTGTTTAGCGTGAGATTGCATAGCCATATTTGCTTAAGACGGTGCATAAGTTTTTATGCGAAACATCCCTTGGCATTCTGGGCATAAGTCAAAATCTCCTCTCTGACAAAATGAAGCCTGATCACACTGGGTATGTCTTTTGCGTCATCAAAATGACACCTTAATGCATTCATAATATTTTCTTTAATTTCTTCTACAGTTTCGCCTTCAGTAAAAATAGAATACCCCAGTGCCTGAGCGTTATAACCTCCTTCGAGGTCATCTTCTATTAAAAAAATAATTTCGTTCATGGTGCACCTCCTTCAATGTCAATTACTTTTCTCCTACATTAAAAGCTTTATCATCAGGCTGTCCCAAAACTCAAAGCATGTGTACAAACTGAACATTTTAAATCCTAATTCGGCAAATATTTAGCCAAATGAAGCTGATAATTGCCTAATTGGGATAATCAAGGATACAATTGTATAATGTGAATTTGTTTTGGGACAGCTTGTCATGATGATTACAAATTTCATAAACCTATTAACTTCCCAGTTTTATTCTCCTGAACCTACTCCACTGCTCCTGTGCCGGCACTATTGACCGAGAGTGGGGATTGCTGTTTTACTAACCTTGCCACTGCAGCCAGCCGTTGGGATTATTTCAGACAGGGTGTATGTAGTGATGTGCTGGATGTGGGGTGGGGTCGGTTGTGTTCAGTTGTTGTGCGAGGAGTGCCGGCATGGCTGTTGAAATATAATTCTATTTAAATAATACACCGTAAAGCACGCAAAGTACGCGAAGTTAATGCAGCAACAGCTTTGCGGTGAATTAGATGAACGAGAAAAACTTTGGATGGCAAGGACTTCCCATTTACCTTTTCAACGGAACTAACCTGGACTACCCTGAACCCGACAATCTGCTTGACATTGAAGTAGGCAGCCAACAGGTCATCATGGACGTCCGCGTGTGACACTTTTATGCATGCTAGGGCTCGCTCGCGGGGTGTGTGATATGTTTTTCTTTTGAACAAGCTGTTTTAGGGTATATTGATTCGACAATAACAGCCCCCCCATATTTCACATATCCCCCCACCTCAAGCTCTGCACATGAGTATCCACATGCATACAGTAGCATCAGGGCCGGGCCGCCGGACAAGTGCAAGCAGGGCAGCGAGGGGTGCGCTGGATGTTGTGCCGGTGGAGTGCCGTCATGGCTGTTGAAATATAGAACCAAAATCCTGAAATCATTGGTCTTTTGGAAAAAAATACATGCTGACCCTGTCAAACTCCTTAGCCGATGACCAACGGAAATTAATAGATTTTTCCACGAACTGCGATATCTTCAATAATCACTTTACTTTTATCATTCTCTATTCTGTATACAATCCTGTATTTTCCGGTACGTAAACGAAACTTGCCAGTTAACTCCCCTTTTAACTTCTTGATATTTTTTCCAGAAGCAGGATTCTCCAGTAATGTGTCAATAGCATGATTAATTCTAGCAGCATTTTTTCATCGAGGTGGTTATATAATTTCACCACCCGATTGTAAAGAATAATCTCATACATGCCGCTTCACTTTGTTCCATGAAGTGAATTCATGAACTTTTCCTGCTTCCAATGCCTCATCTGCAGCTCTTATATTTCGCATTGAATTTTTATCGTTCACTATTTCCAAAGTAGCATCAAGTTCTTCTTTTTGTTCGAGATATTCGATAAAATCAAGAACCACTTTTAACCTGTCAGGCGATAAGAGGTCCAATTTTTCAATTGCTTTTCTTTTATAATTAACTGCATAAGATGCCATTAGCTTTGCCTCCTATCATAGAAACTGGATTACTTAATATTAATAATTATGCAACATCTTCTTGTTTGTATAGTCCCGAAACCTTTGAACTATATAACTGGATTAAGAACTTTACCATCTATATAACGGCTTTGATGATTAGCGGTATTTGGGAGACTTTTTAATTTCTTCTGGGTAAATGAATCCATGTAAGGATAATCAACCACAGAGGACACAGAGAGCACAGAGCGTTGCCACTTTTCTCTGTGTCCTCTGTGCTCTCTGTGGTTTTTCAAACCAGAAAATAATAAAAAGTCTCGTATTTGGGTTGTTATGTAGTAGGAAATATTTTGAAAATGAATACTAATGCATAAGCTTGGATGTATATGCTACCTGCCACCAGAATAGATATGCTGGCGGGCGGCGGGGGAGTGGGGTGTGGCCGGGGGCCGGGAATTAGGATTAAATAAGGACGAACTCAAACTAAACTCGTACAAACTCTGAGTTTGTTGGAATTAGTACCACTTCGTTGCTACTTTAAAGCAATTAAAGTTGTAAAATCGACCTGCGGAAAAGTGCTTTTCCAAATCCTTTAAGGCGGTATTTCTTGTCCACGACCAGGTTACCTATCCAACCGCTGTTAGGGTATGTGAATGTCATAATGCCACCAACTACTTTTTCATCGGTAATGCAGGAAAAACACCCCATAGGATTGATGTTAAGGTAGATTTCAAATTCCAATCTATCTGATGACCACCCTTCAGCATGTGCCATTTCGAGCATTATGCCAAGGTCGTCAATTTCCATCTGTCTTAAATACATTATCTGAAACCCCCATATTCAATAATGATTCCGGTGGACACTGCCAGTTCTTCAATTGAAAACCTGAATCCTTATAACATGAAAATAAGTAAAAAAAAGGAAAGGACGCTAAAGCGCGTCCTCTCCAGTCTCTCCTGTCCTGATACGCATGGCTGATTCAATGGGAATCACAAAAATCTTCC
>JAKRWB010000284.1 GCA_022353185.1 ANME-2 cluster archaeon
CCCCTTTGATAAAAACAACATTATCTGCCTTCGGAATATTCCATTCGTATGCAGAAGATAAATTGTCCAGAATAATGACTTTCTTTGCATTCAATTCTGCTAACTTCCTGCACAGGTTACTGCCGACACATCCGGCACCGCCGGTTACCAGTATAACCTTTTCTTCATATTCATTCTCTATATCCATTTCTATCTCCTTTGTCAGGGTATTTTCACTAAAAACTTTCTTCGACTTTTTGTATTTCAGAAAGCCTGAGCACTTTCACTCCTTTGTTTTCCATATACACTGTTAAACTTTTATTGATGTGGTGCTTATCAGAAGAAATGAAGAAGTCCGAACCAGATAAAATAGCTGTAGCAGCATGGATGGCATCTGCTGAATATAGACCATGTTCAATTACAAGCCTCCTGGCAGATTTGATCACTAATATATCCACCGGGACTATATCTATTCCACAAAGGTTTACAATCATATCCAGCATATCAAGAGCCTTATATACCTCATTATTTTCCCATCCTGCTTTTTTAAGTCCTCTTGCACATTCAGAAAAAAGAATAACAGAATTAACCATTTTGATTTTCTGTACCTCTGTCCAGTTTCTTAACATCAGGAAAGTGTATACTTCCCAGTAGGCTTAGAAAATGCGAACGAAGTGAGTATTTTCTTGATTCCAGCGCCCACTCTCTATCCTCTTCGGTTTTGAACCATTTAATGAGGGATGAAGTGTCTACGGTAACAATAGGTTTATAAGATTTCATCTTCCTCTTCTCTCGCTGTTAACACAGCATCTGATATATTTGCAGGATGTTTTTTGGCAATATCTTCAGCGAATTTATCCATCTCGGTGTTTAATTCCTGAGTCTCCAATCTTCGCACCATATCTTCTGCAGCAATTTTTAAAAAATCACTTTCGCTTTTGAAAGTACCACTCTTAACGATATTTTCTATTTTATGAGCCAGAAAATCATCCACTTTAACTCGTAGCACTGTTTCCATCATGTTTGCTATTCCTCCCTTCTCCCAATCTGTAATACCACTTCATCCATTCAACTGT
>JAKRWB010000021.1 GCA_022353185.1 ANME-2 cluster archaeon
TTCAAGATGTTGATAATGAAGTACATCCAAATCCTATTTTCGGACATGAAGCACAGATTTATAGAAGGACTCGACAGCTTATTGAAGACCCAATAGATGGGGCTCCAGTTGGCACAAATGAAAGAATATCTTTCCAATTTATTACTGGTACATTTATAGCAGTTCCTCCTGGGAAATTTACAGGTGTAGGTGACAAATCAACAAAAGAAAATCCTGAACCAATGTTTGAAATAACCAAAGGATGGTAAATATGAATATAAATATTTTAAAAATAGCACTGATAATTAGCATTTTGTTAATTTGTATACAGAATAGTTTAGCAGCAGAAAATGATTTTGGAAAAGTCATTGCTTGGGCTAATAATGAACCTGCTACAGTAGAAGGTATTGAATTAAAAATTAATGAACCCTTTATAATTAAAGCAGATATTGAATCAAAGATTGATGGGAATGTTTATGTCCAGTTGTATGAGCCAGGAGTTACAAAAGCTTATATTGTTATCGAAGGGCCAAGCCAAATTGATGAATGGGTTTATAATTCCAAGGTGTTATCTGGATGGAAAAAAACATACATTTGGACAGTTAAGCCGAATGGTGAATGGACGGATGGAAAAGCACCATTAAACTTATTTGTTCAATTTAATAAAGCTCATGATGAAGTAGAAAGTATAGAATTCACCATAGCCAACCCCTACATCCTCGATGAACAATACTCAGGCCCCGCCCCCACTACCACCGACCCATCGTCAACTGACCTGCCGCCTTCCCAGGGGTCGCCAGGGTTCGGGGTGGCAGGTGCGCTGCTGGGGATAATGCTGGCTGTTGGGTACAGGTTTGGGAAGAACTGAACCGCTGCCTACATCACACTCATCGGAATTCCACCCCTGCATGCTACAATCAGGTCTGCACACACTGGTAATAGACGAATCCCCTCACTGGAATCAGCAAAAACAGGGCGTACGGTCAGGTTCTGACACTGCCACCTTCGGTGGAACTAACTTGACTACATAAAGTTATACTTTATGTACTAAAATAAATCTACTTAAATGTATATACACCTAGTGTAAACGGGTATTGAACCAGAATTGAATACCACATACACTTACCTTGCGCAAAGCGCACTGATTTCAAAAATCCCTCAAACAATATGCAAACAACAGTTCAATAGATAAAACCCTCCCGACCAGTGTTCAGGAATCCTTATAACGTCAAAAATCAATGTTATGTTGAATTATGTCTACTGATTACGTGAGTGCACTGAAGTTCCACCTCTCCCACGGTCTGGAGTTTGAGAAAAAATACATCACTTCAACAATAAATAAGATGTTCAAGGTTGAGCTAGACATGGTCAGGCGTGAAATAAAGCAAATTGAGATTGCCCTTTCTGAATTAGAACTGCGCCACAACATGAGCTCTGACATTTTTTATAACAAATTCAATGCAGGCGAGCTTGGAGATGACAGAAAATACATAAAATGGTATGCCTACAAGGATACACATAACAAGCTCATAGAAAGAGCAGATGAAATTAAGAAATTAATCCATGCTTGAAAATTATCTTGCTGATATCAAGGCTTCTTTGACTGCATCTTCTATCGTCAGGGATATTGAGGTCCTTGAAGAATTTATCACCTCTGTTTCTGGATATCTGGAATGTAGGTTATTGATGATCGACAATTCAGTACTCTATATAGCAGAATATTTTTCGATATCAGAGGATGTCATTAAGCGGGATAAATATTCGTATCATCATCAAAAGAATAACGTGCTCTTGATAAGATGGGACAATGCACCCCATCATAGAGAACTTCCTACTTTTCCGTTCCATGTACACATGAAAGATAGTGTATTTGAATCTAAAGAGATGACTGTAGAGGATGTCTTGAAAGAACTTGCAGAAATGATAACATAAGCTATTTTTCTGCAATGTTGAAAATCATGAGGGGGACAGAGAAATATCAAGCACAGTTTCATCAATTCACCCTTTGGCATCTTCTGCAATCGATAGGATGTTACATCCGCACACTATTAAGTCACGTATGTCAAACATCAGGATATTCTCATCTGCAACCCCATACAGCCACCTGCGCAAAGTGCGGCACATTCTACCAACTCCTAAAATCAATCACAACTGCCACTGATAGAACATGAAAAAAGCAGACGATTGTTCATACTACTCTGATCAAATACTGCTCAGGCAATACTTTTTGAAATACCCAACCGTCTTCTCCAACCCATCCCCCAATCCCACCACTGGCTCCCACCCCAGCACATCCTTCGCCCTACTGATATCCGGCCTCCGAACCTTAGGATCATCCACAGGCAGTTCTTCAAATACAATCTTGGATTTGCCGTGGGTAATCTCAATGACCTTATCAGCAAACTCCAGCACAGACATCTCCTCAGGATTTCCGATATTCACAGGTTCCACAAAATCCGACATCATCAATCTATAAATCCCGTCAACAAGGTCCGACACATAACAAAACGACCGCGTCTGCTTCCCATCCCCGTACACCGTAATATCCTCACCCTTCAACGCCTGGTTAATAAAATTCGGCACAACCCGCCCGTCGTCCGCACGCATCCTGGGCCCATACGTATTAAAGATCCGCACAATCCGCGTATCAACTCCATGAAACCGGTGATACGCCATCGTAATCGCCTCAGCATACCGCTTTGCCTCATCATACACACCCTGCGGCCCATTAGGATTAACATTACTTCAATACGTTTCATAGTGAGGGTTCACTAGAGGATTATCAATGACCTTTGATGTGGATGCGATTAATAAGCGCGCCCGGATCAAGCAGCCACTCTGTTCATTTCTCAAATACAAATCACAACTTTTAAATATATTAGTCCAATCCC
>JAKRWB010000285.1 GCA_022353185.1 ANME-2 cluster archaeon
AAGCGGGACAGCGCTCGTATCCTGAAATTGAATCAGACATGATAGTTAAGGTTGTGGGTGAACTCAATACCCGGAACAATGAACTGCAAATAGAGATCAGGGAAATAAAGCAGATGTGGGGTGCGGATTCGGCTGCCATCAGGGATGAGATTGAAAATGCCCTGGATAAGCGCTCTGAGCCTCATGATGTTGAATTTCTTGTAGAGAGTCCAATACTTGAAGCGTTGAAGCCGAAAATGCGCCAGGTTGCAAAGGAGATTCGCAGGGCAATTTTCCATTCAAGACCTATCGTGCTGCGCCATCATGCCGATGCTGACGGTATCACTTCTGCCATTGCCATTGAAAAAGCGGTGTTACCGCTAATAAATGAGGTCGGGGGTTCGGATGCCGGATATCATTTTTACAGGCGTTCACCCAGTAAGGCGCCGTTCTACGAAATGGTGGATATTACCAGGGACATAACCTTTGCATGGGACGATAATGCAAGACATGGCCAGAAGATGCCGCTGGTGCTGTTGATGGATAACGGCTCCACAGAGGAGGATGTGCCTGCCATGCTACAGGCAAAGGTGTATGGTATGGATATGGTGGTTGTGGACCATCATCATCCCGACGACGTGGTGGACCAGTACCTGCTGGCCCATGTGAACCCGGCCCATGCGGGCGGGGATTTCGGCATAACCACGGGCATGCTGGGTACTGAGATTGCCAGAATGATAAATCCTGACGTGACTGAGGAGATAAAACACTTGCCAGGGGTTTCGGCAGTTGGCGACCGTTCGGAAGCGCCAGAAGCTACTAAGTATATTGAACTGGTTGCACCCCAGTACAGCTTGAGCGATTTGAAGGATATGGCTTTAGCGCTGGATTATGAGGCGTTCTGGCTGCGGTTCAGTGAGGGCAGGGGTATTACCTATGACATTTTGAATCTGGGTAATCTGAAGAGGCATAGGGAATTGGTGCCGCTATTGGTGAAACAGGCCAACGAGGCTATCGAGAACCAGCTGGAGGCATCGTTGCCGTCTGTGAAATCACGGGAGTTGCCTAGCGGGGTATTGCTGCATGTACTGGATGTGGAGAATTTTGCACATAAGTT
>JAKRWB010000286.1 GCA_022353185.1 ANME-2 cluster archaeon
TTGGGACCAGTCACAATTTGGGGCACAAAAATTTGATTGAAAATATCCAGTAACACTGATGAAGTGATCGGTACCCTGAAAAACAGTCCTATGAGATTATGTTCCAGATGGTGTTCAGAATAATATTCAGATTTGCGTCAACCCAGGACTGACGATTCTTTTTCACCTTCTGCCCAGCGATTCCCATTAGGTTTTCAATATGATTATTGTTATCGGGAATCTGTATTCCCTTTGTTGTCAATTCTGCGAATAGCGTTACTTTGCCCCCGGTTTTGAGAATGAATTTGCCAGCATTACTGTCTTTGTTTTTTAATAGTAACTCATTGGCAATTGCCTTTAACTCTTCTTGAGTTTTATCTATTCTCCATTTGAGTCTTGCAAAATCAAAATCTTTTCTGTGTTTTTTCACAGAATTTTTCAATGTTGAAATTATCCTGCTGATATCTTTTTTAATCCTTATTCTATCCTCTTTAGGATATTGCTCCTTCCACAAATAATACATCGAAGTTTTAACAAAATGATTTGTACATTGTTGAATTCTATATCCATATGTCTCAAGATTTGATTGTAATTTATCATCCCCATCACATACGGCACACACTTCATCAGACAATTTATAATTATTTCTAATGTGGATTAATGTTTCTGCCCAACTCTTATCCGTACCCAGATATAGTAGATATTCACCTCCCAATTCCAAATTTAGCCCTAAAACACCCTTGATGCTGGGACGGCCGCCCGATCTTCTTTTTGATTTAGTATCATCGATGATTATGACGTCAATCGTTTGGCCATCGTATTGTGAATAGATTGAATGTTTAACGGGCAGCGAATCGTTTTCATAGAATATCATTTTCAACTTGGAAGGACTCACTTTGATTTCCTGCAAAATATCAATTAGAAAAGATGCTTCTGAAAATGAGACTATTGTGCAGAGATATTTCCATGAAGGATAGTACATGGAATCAAGCTTGTTTTTAACTCTGTTATGCAGATAAAGTACTATAAACGTTTTTTTCAAATTTCATCAAGTGTTCTTTTTGCATTCACGTATTTTGCCATATCATCCTGCTCAAGATCTTCGATGCTGTTTATTCGATCATCGTTGAGATCAACTTCAACAATTACTTTTCGTTTAGTCATACAACAAA
>JAKRWB010000287.1 GCA_022353185.1 ANME-2 cluster archaeon
TACAACGAAGAGGATTGTCACGCCCTACAATTATTGACTAAACAACTTTCAAAGATAAGAGAGTCTGCTAATACGCAGGTAGATGTTGATTTTGCTAATCAACCAAAACAGAACACAACGGAAAGGGGCAGCGAGATTCATAGAGAATTTGAGCAGATACTGAGAAATGCACACTCTGATTACAAAAAGAACCGAATAACCATTCGACCAAAAAAAAGCAAGGAAAGTGTTCATAATAAAAAACGTGGTGCGCCAAAAGGCCATCAAGCGTATAATAGAATAGCCCCTTCAAAGGCAGGGAAAGTTATTCGATTGCCAATAAAAAGGAAATGTCCAAAACATAAAGGTGAATCTCTCAAGAGATCAAAAAAGAAGGCTGAAAAAACCATCATTGATCTTCACTTTACAAAGAGCGGCTGCAGAAAAACCATTACAAAGTATGTCGGTATAAAAGGCTACTGTCAAAGGTGTGGCAAGTACTATAACCCACTTGGTATAGATAACCTCGGCCATCAATTATTTGGGCATGCCTTTCAAGCATGGACAATTTATCAAAGAATAATCCTTCGTTTACCATATCGTGTAATCACTCAAGTGATGGAGGATTTGTTCGCTGAGAGAACCAGTGAAGGCACAATCATAAATTTTATGAGGAACTTTGCACAGTATTATGCTGATACCGATGAGATTTTGGTTCAGCGCATCCTTGAAAGTCCTTTTATTCACGTTGATGAAACACGACTTAACATCCAAGGCATTGATCAATACGTATGGGTATTCACAGATGGGAAACATGTAATCTTCAGGATGACTGAAACGCGAGAGACCACCATTGTGCATGAGTTTGTGTCAGATTACAAGGGAGTACTAATATCTGATTTTTATCCTGGTTACGACTCTGTAACATGCAAACAGCAGAAATGTTGGGTCCATCTTATCCGAGATCTTAACAATGACCTGTGGGATTCACCATTCAATTCTGAATTTGAGGATTTTGTTTTTGAGGTGAAGAACCTAATAAATCCTATTTTTGAGGCAGTCGAGAAGTACGGATTAAAAAAGAGACATCTCAACAAGTTCAAAAAGTCTGTTGAACAATTTTACAAGAAGAATATTATTGACAGGGACTACAAGTCCGATCTATCAATCAAATATCAGAAACGCTTTCAACGTTATAGAGAAAGCTTATTCACATTTCTCGAACAAGACTTTATACCATGGAACAATAACACGGCAGAAAGAGCTATCAGGCATCTCGCTATACAAAGGAAAATATCTGGGACATTCTATGCAAATTCAGCGCACCAATACTTACTGCTGCTCGGTATTGCACAAACTTGTAGATTCCAAGAAAAATCATTTCTAAAATTTCTCATATCAAAAGAGAAAGATGTCGACAAATTTAGGGCAACCAAGCGTTTAAACATATCAAAACTCGTTGGCTCACCTATAAGCAAGGAAGGATAACATGCTCACATCGATTCTGGTGCTGTATGCCTCCAGCCTATATCTCTGGCCGGAATTTCAGATATGAGCGTAAATGTTAGGCGAAATTAATAAATTCCCCCTTGTGTATACAAAACTGAGACGGCAAAAACCGAAATGAAGGCTAAAAAGATTTATGACAAAAAGAAAGAAAAAGAAATCTAATAATCATTGGACATTAGCTAAGACAAAATATAGACTAAATTTTCGTCAAATAGCAATGGCTAAAGAACTTGGAATGAACCCAAAGAAGTTTGGAAGTTTAGTTCCCAGCAAATCAGAACCGTGGAAGGAGTCATTGGGGCACTTCATCGAAAAATGTTCTTACAAAAGATTCAAAAAACAAGAGCCATCTAAAGATTAAAGCATCGTGATTCTGCTTCTTAAATCCCTTGTTCACCAACTCAAACGACCTTCAGTCACTTGCCCACCTCCGCAAATTCGCATACCTGCTAACCGTTATATAAAAAAAGTCTCCAATTCCTCAGCCGCCCCTCGCCCTCGCCCTCTACCTCACACCCTGCGCCCGGGTGTTCTGCATGCGGGCGGCGGTCTCGGGGGTTGGTGAGTGCTGCCGGCGCCGGTTATTGCTGTTGAAATATAATTTTTATGTAATGCGCCACAAAGGACGCTTAGGCCTTGATGATTTCGTTCTCATCTTTTATCTTGCCCTTTTCAATGGAAACAGACATTAGCTTTTCAATTAGATGGATCTCTTTATCAGAGAAATTTTCATCATATTTGTTATCCCTGAATATCTTGTCCCTTATTGCCTCAAGAATAAATTCCTGAATATTCCGATAACCAAAGTTCTCGGTGTACTGCTCAGCAGCCGATTGTAATTTTGGAGGCAATCGAATGTTTATCTGTGTACTTGCAGGAGCCATAGATACCAATTGGTACTTATTAATATTAAATGCTATGGTTCTCCCGCTGCACACCGTTCTCTGTGTCCTCTGTGCCCTCTGTGGTTAATTTTGAAATGCTTCCTGCCCCCTCCTGTATGGTTGGCTGTATGGGAGTAGATAAGCGGAAGGAGTAGTTTGGAAAAGTTGTATTCAGCTGTTATGTGTGGAGTGTCGCCATGGCTGTTAAAATATAATTTATATGCAATAATTAGCCCGAAAAATACAACGTTTATACAACCATTGGAATGACAACTGGCTAATTTAAATTTCAACGAAACTGATCTTCAATTTTCCCAATCAATTCCAATGATTTATGGTAAATACCCTCGACTTCTGACCGATCTAATTCACCGCCAAAATAAGGATAACGCTCAAAAAAATAAAATGCAGTGGTTTCTTGGGATAATTCCCTGAAGTCTTCAAAAGACGAATCATATTCAACCATTTTATCAAGAAGTTCTTCAAGGTCATGTGTTCGTTTAAGTCTCCAATTTTTAGAGAGCAAAAACCCCTTTAAATATTTTTCAAGCATCTGCTGGATCAAATAAGATGCAACTGATATACTGCCGCCGTGCTTCAACAGGATTTCAACTGCCTGTTTATCTTCATTGCCTTTTTTGAACCAGTCTTCAGGTAGGCTTGATTCCTTCTCTGGCATAAAGTTTCTTTCCTTTTACGAGAATATCCTCAAAAAAACAGTCTCCTTTCTTAAGCTGTTTCTTCAGTTCAGAAGGAGTAACAACAAGAGGTGAAAAAGCAAAACCGGTCCTTAGGTCAGATACTAATTTCCTGACATTTGTCCACCGTTGAAGAGGTGATTCACTGGTTTCTTTGACAATAAGTAGGTCAATATCACTTTCACCAGTAGGCACACCGTAAGCATAAGAGCCAAACAGGATCATTTGATCAGGTTCATAGTCTCGGCTGAGCCTTTTTACGATCTCATCAAGAATTCTTCTTGCCTCTTCAATTCGAATTTGCTCATTCATGATTTCTATATTTATATTTGATTCGAATACATTATAATACTTCTTTGTATTTACTATTGCCTTCAATGCAGATCAAATATCTAATTATCCCCTATTTGCCTTTACTGCGCCGTAACTCCACATCCCCGATAGAAGTCACAAATCGTGCCTCCAGTCCCATAGCTGCAAAATCCTCTGGCGTGAACATCTCTTTCAAGTTCCCGGTATCCACCCGTTCGCCCTTCTCGAGATGGTTATTCACCGCACCCAGGTAGAACGTGTCATGACTGCGCGCCATTGTATTCAATATCGTGAGGACCTTCGACTTCCCTGCTACCTGCGCGCCGGTCTGGAAAACGTGGTTTTGTGCCGCTGCGGATGGCGGCTTTTTCCGGCTTAACTATTCTAATTGCTGTACGTGCTGTGCCTGTTGTATCATCATACCCGGTCCGGTTCCGGATTGTGTGGATGCGGGTGTGTGGGTTGGAGCGGGTGCTGCCATTCAACCGATCGTGCCACCTCAGCCTCCCAGGGCAGCATGGTGGCAGCTAACCTTGTTGATTCATGTTGCCTGGGTTCGGAGAGTCAGGAATGAGAAACATGGTGCCGATTATGAATGTGATTCCTACTGCCCCTTTCAGTTCACTCTGCCCGGGTGCCCCTCCCGATCTGCTCCGCCCGCCCTTGTGGTGTGGGGGGCTGGCAGGCGCTTTTCGATTATTCCTGCGGGCTTCGGGTGCGAAGTGGGGATGGATGCTTGGGTGGGTGGCTCGAAACTAAATTTCTAATTTCTATTTCGAATCTAATTTTTAATTGTGGATTGGGAAAGTTGTATTCAGTTGTTGTGTGTGGAGTGCCGCCATGGCTGTTGAAATATATAATTTATGAAATACCATACTGCAAAAGACGCAAAGTTACGGTAACAATTTCTTTACACTCTTTGCGGTGAAACACTTAACTGCAGCCGTCAATCTGCGTCCATCTGCGGTTTACATTGAATTGCTGTCCAGCCCTCATTCATTCCTTCACTATCCTGCTGCCCGCCTCCGTCCTAATTCTATGCTCGGGATTTCAGTTATCAGCGTGTTAGGCGATATCCTTTAAACAGATGAGATGAAATATAATTAAGAAGGTAAAAATCATGTATGGAACGGAGATTGAAGTGAAAATGCGAGAGCTCCCAGATGACTTGAAGAGAGAAGTTTTAGATTATA